>JBBDLY010000536.1:0-10491 GCA_040878585.1 Pirellulales bacterium | reverse complement strand
CCGAAAAGCGTTCGGCGAAGCGGCCACACTCAATCGCGGTTTCGGAGGTTCGCAGTACGCCGATATCGTGCGTTATGCCGACCGGCTAATTAAGCCGTATCAGGCTCGGGCGATTGTACTCTATTCCGGCGACAATGATCTGTGGCACGGCAAAACCCCAGAAGAAGTCCACCGCGACTTTTTGTCGGTGGTCAAGGCGATTCGCGAGCATCAGGCGGATGTGCCGATCGTTGTGATTGGAGTCAAACCGAGCATTGCACGCCGCAAGATCGACGACCAGATCAGGCAGACCAATCGTCTGATGGCAGAGTCGACCGCCATGGACGCCCGCATGGCGTTCGTCGATCCGTATCAGTTCATGCTTGATGGAGACGGCAAAGCGAATCGAGCTTTGTTCGTCGGCGACGGGTTGCACCTGAACGCCGCCGGATACGCCCTATGGACGCCGCAGGTACAAAAGGCGATTGACGACCTTGAGGCTGCCACTGTCGCAGGGGAGTAAAATTAGAGCCGCCACGCACGTCGTGCGAAGCGGCTCTTTCTCGTGGGATCGATGGACCGTCGGGCCAGCCTAGCGGCAACTAGCGCCGGGCCGTCTTACGCTTGGCCGTCTTCTTCTTGGCGGCCTTCTTGCGAGCGGTCTTCTTCTTAGCGGTCTTCTTCTTGGCCGCCTTTTTCTTCTTCTTCGGTGCGGCCTTCTTCTTGGCGCCCTTCTTCTTGGCTACCTTCTTTTTGGCCGTCTTTTTCTTAGCCGTCTTCTTCTTGGCGGTCTTTTTCTTGGCTGCCTTCTTGGGCGCCGCCTTCTTGCGAGCCGTCTTCTTCTTCTTGGCCACGAGTCGTCCTCCGTCACATAGGTTTCAGTGATCCAGGAACTTGATGCGCGCCGATAAGCAAGGACAACTTGCCGATCAATGCACTCTCCCGATCACCCTCCACAAAAGAATCGCGACTCATCCTATCGATCGAAACAACCAGTACGCTTGTTGCACCGCTCGACTGCCACGATTCACGTTACCCTGAGTCACACCGAACGCACTTCTTATTCTTTAACAAGCGCGTTCGATGACTGTTAATGTTGAAGATTGTCACAAAAAGGTCAAGAGCTTTAGCCAAAAAACTGCGCCGCGGCGCGCTGTTTCATCATGTTGCGCTAACCGCCGTATGAACTGCAAGTCACACCCGCGAGTGCAACGCGCGCGCTGTTTGAATCGCGCGCGCGTTGATCGACTTGCAGGAAGACGACACTGCGAAATGCATTTGTCGTTCGCCTTAGTATCGAACTGGGAAGTAAGAACCGCTTTACGGCTGACGGGTGAAAACCATGCTTTTACAGCTATAAAACAGCACATTTGGAAACTCGCGCCAGAACGATCTTGCAAACTCGGCACTGTCGACGCGACGGCGTGTTGCCAAGCGCGCGCGAAGTGCTGCGCCGCAGGTTGCGTTAGCGCCATCCCGACAACGTTGATTCGATTGCTTTGGATTACAGCACGTTCTCTATGCGGCACACCGTTGAAACGGCGCGTGAAAAAAAATTGTATTTTTTTTCTCCGCGGCGCATGAATTTGCTGTTTTGCGCTCAGCGTCGGCAAGTTGCGCGCGAACAACGTTTGCGTGATTGCCGTCGCTGCGTCACCAACCGCGCGGTCCGCCCCAGCCGCCTCGGCCCTGCATCTGCTGCAACATTTGGTAGCTGCTGAATGCCAGAAAGCCGAACATCAGCGCGATGAACACGCTCTGCAATTGCAGACCGCCATAAATCGCCATACCGACGGCGCAGGCCATTGAAAGATAGAGCGAGTTGCGAATGCCGTCGCGAAGGTCGAATCGCATGAACAACTCGCGGGCAATTTGGCCGCCATCGAGCGGGTAAATAGGCAGCAGATTGACCAGCCCCCAGAAGAGATTGATGAAGACTAAATTCTCCACCAACAGGTAGAGGTTCGGATTGGCAATAGGTTCCACCCAGATCCACGGCATCGACGGAACGACCTGCACGTCGTAGCCGGCGCCGTACACAACGGCCAGCACCAGGGCAAGGAACAGAAAGCCGGCTCCCGGGCCGGCGGCGAGTATCAGAATCGTGATGCGCGAGTCGTGGCGCATGGGATGGTAGGAGGCGAGTCCTCCAAAGCTATACAGCGTAACCCAGGGTTCCGCGCCAAAATACCGGGCCGTCAGCGCATGGCCGAACTCATGGATCAAGATCGAAACAAATACCGCGACGACCCAAATCAGCAAATCGACCGGGTCGGTATCTCCGCCGGTGGCCCCCAGCAGCACCGCGACCACCCAGAAGAATGGATGTATCCGCACCGGAATGCCAAACAACCGGAAGTGCAAGTCTGCTTGAGTAGGTCCGGGTTCGCCGATCAACGGAAGCGGTCCTTTTAGAGAATTCAGGCAAGCGAGCGATGCTACAGCGCCGCGGCCCGTAGCGAACTGATGATGCTGTCGAGCACGCTGTCGACCGCGACGCCGCGGGCGACTTCCATGTTGGGACGCCACTGCGGAACGCTCCGGCGATCGAACACCGTTTGGCCGGTCGTCAGACTGCCGGTGAGTTCCACGTCGGCCGCCATCGCCTCGCACGAGAATAGTTCCGGTTCGGTGACCAGGGTCAATGCGACCGCGTCGTACAAGTAGACTCCCTCGACGCCCATCGCCTGACGGTACGAGCGGAATGCATAAGGCAGAATTCGCCGCAGGAAACCCCCGACATTAGTTTCCTCGTCGGGGAGTGAATCGAACATGTCGTAGGTGAGGATGACTTGCTCGGTAACGTCCAGCGGTACCAACGTTTTGGTGATCGGAGCGCGAAACACCTGGCGCGCGGAAGCGGGATCGCTAAAAATGTTAAACTCCGCGCAGGCCGTGGCATTGCCGGGATGCGTTACCGCGCCCCCCGCGATGATCAGCGAACCAATTTCCGAGGCGACCTGGGGATCGCGATTGATGGCCCGCGCGATGTTCGTTAAGGGACCGAGCGCCACGATGGTGACTTCGCCCGGCGCGGCGCGGACTTCGTCGCAGATGACCTTCTCCGCCGGATGGCGATTCTGCAACGTGGAGACCTCGAAGTGGCTGTTTCCCAGGCCGTCGCCGCCGTGGAGCAGCTTGCCGTCGGCGGGGCGGCCGCCGTCCGGTTCGCTGGCGGCGCCCGTTCGGGGCCAGCGAACCGGATCGAGCTGCTCAATGATCGCTTGCACGTTGCGGGTGGCTTGTTCGGCATCGACGCTGCCGGCGACGGCGGTAACGGCCAGAACCTCCAATCGCCGATCGAACAGCGCCGAGGCGATCGCCACGGCGTCTCCTATGCCGGGATCGGCGTCAATGATGATCTTCTTGCCCATGTGCCATCCTAGTCGCGACTGACGAGTTTCACGTTTCTTTTATAGTTGACTGGGGACCGCGATTCTAGTGCGTACATCCCCAGGGGGACCAGGCGACGGTTCCACCGATGCTCGCGAGACGCCTCGCTCTGATCGCCGCTCGCCAGTAGAATTGTGGAACGAAGGACGAAAAATTTGTCGCGATGCGCGGGGCGCCCACGGTGATCGAAACATGTACGGCAAAGCTGGCGAGCGGAGAGCATTTGTCGATGCAGGAATCGGCGGACGCTTTTTCACACATCATGTCGGGTGACTGCGACGAAGCGGAGATTGCCGCGCTGCTGCTCGCACTACGGGCCCAGGGCGAGAGCGCCGACGAAATCGCCGGGGCGGCGGAGGCCTTGCGGCGGCACATGACCCGGATCGAATCGTCGCGAACCGGCCTGATCGACACCTGTGGCACCGGGGGGGACGCCTCGAACACCTTTAACATCAGCACCTGCGCGGCGTTCATTACCGCCGCGGCCGGCGTGCCGGTCGCCAAGCATGGCAATCGGGGCGTGACCAGCAAATCCGGCTCGGCCGACGTGCTGGCCGAGTTGGGCGTCAACATCGAGGCGGACCAGCGCGTGGTGGGCCGCTGCCTCGACCAAGTGGGCATTGGCTTCTGCTTCGCCCCCAGGTTTCACAGTTCCATGCGGGTGGTGGCGAAAGTACGCGCCGAACTGGCCGTGCCAACGATCTTCAATCTGCTCGGACCGCTGTGCAATCCGGCCAGCGCCCCGTTTCAGTTGGTCGGCGTCGGCCAGCCGGACCTGCGTCCGCTAATGGCCGAAGCATTGGGTAAACTGGGTATTCAGCGGGCGGTGTTCGTGACCGGCTATGACGGGCTGGACGAAGTGACGCTCACTGGTCCCACTCGGGCGCTGGAGATCGCCGCGGGAGATCGGCGCGAGTTCGATTGGCGCCCGGGGGACTTCGGACTCGAAGTGCAGACGCTGACCGAAACAATTGTTGACGGACCGGTCAGCAGCGCCAAGATGATACGCCAGGTGCTCGCCGGCGAGCCGGGCGCGGCGCGTGATATTGCCGTGATCAACGCGGCGGCCGCACTGTGGACCGCCGGCAAGGGATCGACGCCGCGGGAATCCGCCCGGCTGGCCCAAGAAGCGATCGACGGCGGCGCAGCCGAGGAAATCCTGGCGAAGCTGGCCGAGGAAAGTCACCGAAGCTAGCCGGCCAATCTCTGGCGGTGTCTGTCGTTCGACCAGTCTGCTTGATCGTGATACACGCCGATCGACACCGGGACACAACCGCTTCAGGACAAACTGACCGTCTTTCCCCCCTATAGCCAAATTGGTACACTTAAAAGTTAGTCAATTAGCCCGACCAGCCGAATACAAGTATACGGAGCGAGAAGACGATGGCGAAACCACATCGAGAAGTCAAGAAAGCCAACCACGGCAAGCGGCCGGCGAATAGCCGGGAGCGCAAGCGGAAACGTCAGATTGTCAAAACCTAAGAAAATCGGCCCTGCTTGCCCGTCCTGATCCCAGCGGTATTTCCCACCCTAGTCGGGGAGAGAGCATTCGTGGTGAAGAGAGAGATGATCGTCGACGTCGCCGCCCTCGACCTCACGACCGTGGTGGCCGATATCGAAGCGATTCGACAATTCAATCCGCAACGGTTCGAGATGGAACAGTTGACGGCAATTGTTTACGAGGACGTCGACAAACTAATCTGTGTGGGCTACAAGGATGTCACGGATCGCGAGTTCTGGATTCGCGGCCACATGCCGGACGCCCCGTTGATGCCGGGCGTGATCATTTGCGAGGCGGCGGCCCAGATCGCGGGCTTCTTCACCATGAAGCACAACCTGCTGGGGAATGCCAACGTCATTGGATTGGGCGGCTTGACGAACGTCCGTTTCCGCGACCCGGTACGCATTGGCGATCGGCTGGTCCTTGCGGTGCGGGCCATTAAAATGCGCCGCGGCGTGATGGTCCACTGCGAATTTCAAGGATTCGTCGAAGGCCGCATGGTCGTCGAGGGGGAGATCAAGGGCATGGACCTCCCCCCGGAAGTGCTCCAGGCCGGCTAGCAGCCGGTGATACTTTTGAACGTCTGGCGGAGGGCGCAGGTCCCAGGCCGTCGAACAGGGCTTCACGCAAACCGTGCCGGAAGGGAAAGGTCTCGCATGCTGATTCCTTTTCATGACGACAATCCGACCCTCCGCACGTCGTGGGTGACGATCAGCCTGGCCGTAACGAACGTAGTCGTGTTCGTCTACATGCTCACGCTTCCCACGCTCCAACGTCAGGAGTTTTATGCGACTTGGGGGTTCGTTCCCAAGCGGGTCGCTCAGGCGTTCGATCCGAATGTAGAAGTCGAGGTTCCCCTGGCCGCCGTCGCCGTCAACGGCCGGCAGCAACAGGTCAAGAAGTTCACCATTCCGCCCAACCGGCCGCAGTTCTTCGCGACCTTGATCACCTGCATGTTCTTGCATGGGGGCTGGCTGCATCTGGCGGGCAACATGCTGTTTTTGTGGGTGTTTGGCAACAACGTCGAAGACCGCTTGGGGCATGGTATCTTCTTGCTGTTCTACCTGGTCGGCGGACTGCTCGCCTCGGCCTGTCACTGGGCGATCGCGGCAAATACCCCGGCGGCCCTGCTGCCCACCGTCGGCGCCAGCGGCGCGGTTGCCGCCGTGCTGGGGGCGTATGCCGTCACCTATCCCACCGCCCGCGTCAAAACCTTCGTGTTTCTGTTTATCATCACAGTGATCGAGTTGCCGGCGATGCTGGTGCTGGGCCTGTGGTTCTTGATGCAACTGCTCTCCGGATTGAATGTGCTCAACAATGTCGATCTGGACGGCGGCGTTGCCTTCTGGGCGCATATTGGCGGCTTCGTGGCGGGGCTGTTGCTGATGCCGCTGCTCTGTTTTGGCAGCTCCAAGCCGGGCCAGTCGCTGGACGACGAAATGCACGAGCGCTTCACGATCGAGTAGAACGAGCCAATCGCCATGGGAAGACGCGCGCTGCCGGCGATCGATCCGGCGATCGATCTCTCGCCGTATCTGTACACCTTCGAGCAACTTCAGCCGTGGGATCCGGACTCGCTGTTCGCCAGCGGGCAACCGCTGGAGATCGAGGTTGGCAGCGGCAAGGGATTGTTCATGCAGCGGGCGGCGTTGCAGTTTCCGGAGCACAATTTCCTGGGGATCGAGATTGCCCGAAAATACGCCCGCTTTTCAGCCTATCGACTCGCCCAGCAGCAGTTGTCCAACGCGGTGATGGTTGCCGGCGACGCGCACCGCATCTTTCGCGAACTCGTGCCCGATGCCTCGCTGGCGGCGATTCACATCTATTTCCCCGATCCCTGGTGGAAGATGCGGCACAAGAAGCGCCGCGTGCTCAACGAGTGGTTCGCCGCGCAGATCGAACGCACGCTATTGCCGGGCGGCGCGCTGCATTTCTGGACGGACGTGCAAGAATACTACGATTCTGGCCTGGACATCCTGGCAGGCGCTACCGGTCTGAGAGGCCCGCTGCCGGTTGCCGAGGAACCGCCCGATACAGAAATGGACTACCGCACCCACTTTGAACGCCGCACCCGGCTGCATGGCGAGCCGGTCTATCGTTCGGAGTTCCGGAAGGGAACCTAGAAGTGGGTCGATTCCTGCTCGGAGAATCACGTGGCAAAGCATCCAAACAAAGAAATTCGGGCCGCCCTCAAGACAACCGCAATTGCTGGGTGGACAGTCAAGAAGAGTGGACCGCGTGCTCATGCATGGGGTACAATAAGATGCGAGTTTGGGCACCAACAATGTTGGATGGCCGTATATTCGACGCCGCGATGCCCGCAGAACCATGCGAAACAAATATTGAAAAAGGTCGCCGCTTGCCCGGGACCGGATGTGCAAGATGAGGAGCCAAATGACGACGTATAGGTTCCGGGTGGTAATAAACCATCAGGTGAATGACGATCAGGAGATTCTCGATCTGGCGGATCGGCTGGCGGCAGCGGGGTGCGACGACGGGCATCTAGGCGGCCACGACGAAGGCATCGAAATGGTGTTCGATCGGAAGGCTGCATCCCGCGATGACGCCATGCGGTCAGCAATAGAGCAAATCGAGCAATGTGGCTTAGTGGTCAAGCGTATTGAGTTGGACCGAGAAGCAATCGCCGCCTAAGAAACCGCACTCGCACTCTCGTAGGTCCGCCGGCCGTTCTCGTCGCCGGACTGCGCCGTTTGCAGCGCGATCTGATATAGTTCCTGGCCGCTGGCGGTGGGGTAATCGCCGGTAATGCAGGCCTGGCAAAGTTGGTCGGCATCGAAGTTGATCGCGCGGGCGATCGACGCAATCGGCAGGTAACGCAGCGAGTCGGCCCCCAGCGAGGCGGCCATTTCGCGCTGAATCTCCTCGGTCAGCGGACCGCCATGCATGAATTTCGGAGCGAACAGTTCGTTGATCCGCGACATGTCGATGCCGTAGAAGCAGGGGGCGATGATCGGCGGACAGGCCACTCGAACGTGTATTTCCTTGGCGCGACCGATGTCGCGAATGCGATCGAGCAGCACCTGCATGGTGGTCGAGCGGACGATCGAATCCTCCACTAGAAAGACCCGCTTCCCCTCGAGCACTTCAGGCAGCGGGGTGTACTTGGTCTGGGCCTTCGCCTTGCGGCTGCCCGTCCCCTCAATAAATGTGCGGCCGGTGTAGCGATTGCGAATCAATCCTTCGATGCTCGGCAACTTGAGCCGGTAAGCCATGGCGTCGGCGGCAGCCTTGCTGGTGTCAGGGACGGGGACGACGATCGTATCTTCGTCCATCGATACGGAACCGTCTTGCAGTTCCAACCGGGCAAGCTCTTCGCCGAGCGCCTTCCGCGAGAGGTAGACGCTCCGATTGTCGAGCGTGCTGGCCACGTTGGCGAAGTAGACCCATTCGAAGAAGCAATGCGCCCGTCGCGGGCTGGGGGCGAACTCCTCGATGCGGAACTCGCCGCCGACGATCGTAATCGCTTGCCCCGGCTGCAGCGACTTGATGTTCTTCGAGTCAAAACCGAGATTCAGCAGCGCCACGCTCTCGCTGGCGGCTGCGAACAGCGGACCTTCCTTGGCATAGCACATCGGCTTGATGCCCAGCGGGTCGCGTGCGATCAGCATGTCGCCCAGCGCGTTGAGGAATGCCAGGCTGTAGGCGCCGTCGAACTTGCGGCTCACGTTGCGCATCACGTCGATCAGCGACGGAGGCGAATCCTGAGACAGCTCGTGGCTGATCAAGTGCAAGATTATCTCGGTGTCGGTGTCCCGGGCCAGATGGTTGATGTTATCGGCTAGCAGTTCCGCGCGCAATTGCATGTAGTTGGCCAATTGGCCGTTGAAGGCAAAGCTGAACCATTTATGTTTCTGCAAATGGTGCCGCTCGAACGGCTGCGCGTAGCTACGATCGTCTTCGCCGCAGGTGGCATAACGCACGTGCCCGATCGCCGCCCGTCCGGCGTAGCTCCGCATCAGGTTCTCCGCCTTGCCGCGGTGCGACAGTCGAAACACCTCGCTGACGCTCCCCGTCTCCTTGTGCGTGTCAATCAACTGCGGCCGGTTGGGATTGTAGCGCGTCATGCCGGCGGCCAACTGGCCGCGGTTCTGGATGTCCAGCAACATCCGCGGCATCAGTCGCGAAACCTCCTCCGGCCCTTGATCGGGGCACAGCGGGCTGATCTCGCGGCTCGGCAGATGATAGATCGCGGCCACGCCGCACTCGTGAAACAGCTCGCTCATTCAAGCACCCAGTCCCGCCGTCCTGACGTTCGTAAGGGGTTGGAAATCCGCACGCGGAGACAGGATCCGATACCAATTGGCCAAGTTGCGACACATTGAATGCGCACACGATCGTCGCTCGCCCCCACGACCTATCGCGCCGACTACCAACGGATTGCCCGCCGGAACTTGCCATGTCTCCCACATGACGCATTGTTATTGTAGGGTGAGGGAGTTCCATTCTCAAGCATCGCCGCCGCCGCCGACACGGTCGCAACGGGGAAATTCGGCCGCGGCCTGCGACGCCGATAGACGCTTTTCAGCACATCGACCCCTATTTTCTCGAACAAGTTCCCGCCAGTGGAGTCTTTCGAGGCGAAGTTTGGTATCTTAAGCTAATCTTTCCAGCTAGTCACTTCGCGTAGGATATTCCGTCGTTGATGCAAGATTTGCTTCGCCAGGAAGTCGCCACCGCCGCCCATACGGTGGTTGTCAAGCTCGGCACGCGCGTATTGACCGACGATCGCGGGTTGCTCAATCATCAACGTATCGCTCAATTGGCGGAGGAAATCCACGAACTGCGCGAAGCGAACCGCCAAGTGGTTGTGGTCAGTTCGGGGGCAGTCGGCGCAGGCATGGGCCAACTGGGCCTCAAACAGCGGCCGCGCGACCTGGCCCAGCTACAGGCGGTGGCCGCCATCGGCCAGACCCACCTGGTCGAAGCCTACGACCGGGCGCTGCGCCCTTACGGACGCCACGCGGCGCAAATCCTGCTGACCGCCGAGGATCTGCACGATCGCACCCGCTATCTGAACGTCCGCAACACGATTTTGCAGTTGTTCAAGCTCAATGCCGTGCCGGTGATCAACGAGAACGATACGGTCGCCGTGGACGAACTGCAAATCAGCTTTGGCGACAACGACCGCTTGGCCGCCCTGGTAACCAACCTGCTGCGCGCCCCGCTGCTGGTGATTCTTTCCGACGTCGCGGGGCTGTTTGATCGCGATCCGGCCGATCCGGCCGCCCTGCGAATCCCGCTGGTGACGGACTTGAACCAGGCCGTCATGGGGCTGGCGCACGATCGGGCCACGGGGGTGAGCAAGGGGGGCATGGCGAGCAAGCTTCGCGCCGCCCGCTTGGTGACCAGTGCCGGAGAAAACGTGATCATCGCCCCCGGCAAGGAACCGGGCAGTTTGAGCAAAATCCTCCTTGGAGAAGAGGTCGGCACGCTGTTTTGCGCCCAAGGCTCGACGGTCTCACCCTGGAAACGCTGGATCGGCTTCGCGGTCCAACCGCGAGGAAAACTGCGGCTTGATGAAGGAGCGGAGACGGCCGTCTTACAGCAGGGCCGCAGCCTGTTGGCGATCGGCGTCGTCGAGGTGCAAGGAGCCTTCC
>JBBDLY010000535.1:0-1809 GCA_040878585.1 Pirellulales bacterium | reverse complement strand
GAATGTCGAATGACGAAATTCACCGTGACACTTCGACCGTTTGGAGTTGTCTGCAAACCACGAAGGACACGAAGAGCACGAAGCAAATCATTTCACCATCATCAAGAGCAGCGGCAACCTAAAATCAGGGGTCGGAAGCATGGTGCATCCTGATTGCCATCCATTCTCTCCATCGCTCTAACTTCGTGCTCTTCGTGTCCTTCGTGGTTCACATTCTTGACTGATCCTTCAGACTTCAGAAGGAATTGCCATCGTTGGTCATTCGTGATTCGTCATTCTTTCGTCATTCGGATTTCGACATTCGTCATTACTTCAATTCCGTCTCCCACGGGGGAACAAAAACAGGGTGAAGTAACTTCAGCCAGATCGCCGCACGAAGACAGGCGTTAAGGACTCATCGCAGCGCAGCCAGTTGCTGGGCTTCTTCCATCGGCACGACCAATCGGCGAATCGCCGTTGCTCGGCCGCTGGCGTCGTCCACGTCGACGATGGTGCCGTGTAGTTGCACATCGTCCTTGGCGACGTCGAACGCCGTGGGATTGAATGTAATAGTCGTTTCGATCACGCGGTCGTAGCGTCTGCCTAGAATGCTGTCGTGCGGACCGGTCATGCCCAGGTCGCATTGAAAGGCGGTGCCGCCGGGCAGGATCTGCTCGTCGGCGGTCGTAACATGCGTATGCGTGCCGAGCACCGAGGTGACGCGGCCGTCGAGATAGCGGCCCATTAGTTGCTTGTCGCTGGTCGCTTCGGCATGAAAATCGACGAAGATCGTTTTCACGTCGTGCGGCACCGCACCCAGCACCCGGTCGGCGGCCTTGAAGGGGCAATCGACCGGTTTCATGAACACCCGCCCCATCAGGCTGATCACGGCGATCTTCTTGCCCGAGGCGGTTTGCAGTACGGTATGGTCATGGCCGGGCGCCTCGCTCGGGTAGTTGGCCGGCTTGACGATGTTGGCCTGAGTCGCCAGGATGCGGCCGATCTCTCGTCGCTTGAAAATATGATCCCCCAGCGTGATGCAATCGACGCCCGCGGCGATGATTTCCTGGTACTGGGCCGGATTCAACCCTGAGCCGCCGGCGGCGTTCTCGGAGTTGCAGATCACAAAATCAAGCCGCTCGCGCCGCCGCAGCCCGCCGATCGCCGCGCAGACGATCTCTCGCCCCGGTTTACCGACGACGTCTCCCACATGTAGTACGCGCACTCTATTTCACTTCTCGGTTCGAGGATGCCCGCGGAAGCTGGCAGCTTCCGCAACGATTGGATTGGATCGGAAGCTGGCAGCTTCCGCAACGATTGGATTCGCTCAAAACAGGTTCGGCGACCGGATGGCTTGCGCCCGCTTTATCGCGCCAGCTCCGTCACGCGAGTTTCCCGCAGCATGGTGACCTTGATTTCGCCTGGATAGGTCAGCCGTTCCTCGCAGGCGTTGGCGATGTCGCGGCAGATCTTGGCGGCCGATTCGTCCGTTGTTTCGTGCGACTTGGCGAGCACCCGCAATTCGCGGCCCGCCTGGATTGCGTAGGCTTGATGGACCCCCTTGAAGCTGGTGGCGATCGACTCCAGTTCTTCCATCCGTTTGATGTACCGCTCCAGCGATTCGCGCCGCGCGCCCGGACGCGAGGCGCTACAGGCGTCGGCCGCCGCGGTGATCACCGTGTAGGGATACTCCAGGCGGATGTCGTCGTGGTGTCCCAGCGCCGCGTGGACAATCTCCGGCTTCTCGCCATACCGCTTGAGCAGTTCGGCCCCGATCTTGGGGTGCCCCCCCTCGGCCTCGTGGTCGGCCGCCTTGCCGATGTCGTGCAG
>JBBDLY010000534.1:0-10535 GCA_040878585.1 Pirellulales bacterium | reverse complement strand
CGGAAGCTGGCAGCTTCCGCCACGACTTAGGCCAGCAGATCTTTTACTACATTGCCGTGGACGTCGGTTAGGCGGAAGTCGCGGCCTTGGTAGAAGTAGCTGAGCTTTTCGTGGTCGAAGCCCAGCAGGTGCAGCAGCGTTGCTTGCAGGTCGTGGACGTGGACTTTGTTTTCGGCCACGCTGAAACCCAGCTCGTCGGTCGTGCCGTAGTCGAGGCCCGGCTTCACGCCGCCGCCGGCCATGAACATGGTGTAGCAATCGGGATAATGGTCGCGGCCCAGTACGTTGCCGCCGGAGGTGCGGCCCTCGCGGAACGGCGTGCGGCCGAACTCGCCGCTAAACACCAGCAGCGTGTCGTCGAGCAGGCCCCGCTGCTTGAGGTCTTTCAGCAGCGCCACGATCGACTGGTCGACTGTGGCCGTCTTACGCGTCAGCCCGTCGCGTAGATCCTCCTTGGGATTGGTGCCATGAAAATCCCAGCCCCAGTCGAACAGTTGCACATAGCGAACCCCTTGCTCCACCAGCCGCCGGGCCAGCAGGCAGTTGTTGGCGAAGCTCGATTCGCCCGGCTTGGCGCCGTACTGCGCGAGCGTCTCGGCCGTTTCGCGCGAGATGTCCATCACCTCCGGCACGCTGGTTTGCATGCGGAAGGCCAGTTCATACTGGGCGATGCGGGTGAGCGTCTCGCGGTTGCCGAGATCGTTGGCCTGTATCTCGTTCAGGTCGCGCAGCGCGTCGAGCGAACGACGCCGCATCTGTGCGTCCATCCCCTTGGGATTGCTGACATACAACACGGGATCGCCCTCGCTACGGCACTGCACCCCTTGGAACACGCTCGGCAGAAAGCCGCTGCCCCAAGCGCTCTTGCCGGCGCTGGGGTTGGAGCCGCCGGAGATCAGCACCACAAAGCCGGGCAGGTTCTGATTCTCGGTGCCCAATCCATAAGTCACCCAGGAACCAAGCGCCGGGCGGCCCAGTCGCGGCGAGCCGGTGTAGAGCATCAACTGCGCCGGGGCGTGGTTGAACTGGTCGGTGTTCATCGAGTGGACGAACGTCAGGTCGTCGACCACCTCGGGCAGGTGCTGCCAGGCGTCGGACAGCCAAACTCCGCTCTCGCCGTGCTGGGCGAACGAGCGCGGCGAGCCGAGCAGTTTCGGCACCCCCTTGGTGAAGGCGAACCGCTTGCCCTTGATGAACTCGTCGGGGCAGTCTTGACCGCTGCGTTTGACGAGTTCCGGTTTGTGGTCGAACAAGTCCAAGTTCGGCGGCGAGCCGGCCATGTGCAGAAAGATCACCCGTTTGGCCGTCGGCTCGAAGTGCGGCGGTTTGATCGACAGCGGATTCTTGATGCCGGCCGGCAGCGCCTCGGCGCCGCGGCCATCGGCAGCCAACAGGCTGGCCAAGGCCATCCCGCCGACGCCAATCTGGCAGTTACGAAAGAAGTGACGGCGGGTGATGTGGGTCAGTGCCTGAGATTGGGCCAACTGTGGGTTCATGGCGTTGCTCGGTGAGCGTTCGTTAATGGTGTGACTGAATTTCTAAATTCCAAATCCTAAATCCTAAACAAATTCCAAATTCGAAGGACCGAACGTGCTGGACAATCCGGTTTTCGATATTCGAATTTCTCACATTCGAACATTGTTTAGGATTTAGGATTTAGGATTTGGAATTTCCCCTCACGGTCTCGCTAAGGTTTCATCCAAATTCAACAACACATTGGCCACCACGGTCCAGGCGGCCAGTTCTGCCGCGTCCAGGCCGGCCGGCAGTGGGCCGAGTGGTTCGGTGGCCAACTGCTGAGCCGCTTCCGGATCGGCCGCGTACTCGGCCTTCGCTTCTTCATAAAGCTGCACAAGGCGGCCGAGTTCCTTGTCGCTGGCCGGTCGCGTGACCGCCAGTCGCCAGCCGCGCAGCGCTTTGTCTTGGGGCGTGCCGTCCGCTTCGGCGACCATCCGGCGAGCCAGCGCCTGCGACGCCTCCACGTACACCGGATCGTTCAAGGTGACCAGCGCTTGCAGCGGCGTGTTGGTGCGGATGCGGCGGATGGTGCAAACTTCTCGACTGGGGGCGTCGAAGGTCGTCATCGATGGGTAAGGCGTCGTCCGTCGCCACGAAGTGTACAACCCGCGGCGGTAGCGGTCTTCGCCGTCGCTGGTCTTCCAGTCGGTCGATCCGCCGAAGGCCGACTTCAGTCCCAGGTTCGGTCGCGGCGGACGGACCGAGGGGCCGTACATCTTGTCGCTCAGCAAGCCGGCCGTGGCGAGCGCCTGGTCGCGAATCTGTTCGGCCGCCAGTCGGAACCGCGGCCCGCGGGCGAGCAAGCGATTGAACTGGTCTCGCTCGTACAGTTCGTCGCTGGTTTGCGAGCTTTGCCGGTAGGTCGCACTGGTGACAATCTGCTTGAGCAGCCGTTTCACATCCCAGCCGTTCTCCATCAGATCGGCGGAGAGCCAGTCGAGCAATTGCGGATGCGAAGGCAACTCGCCTTGCGAGCCGAAGTCTTCGCTCGTCTCGACAATGCCGATGCCGAACAACTCTTCCCAATAGCGATTGACCGTCACCCGGGCGGTGAGCGGATTGTCGCGGCTGACCAACCAACGGGCCGCGTCGAGTCGGGTCGGCTCGGTCACGCCCTCCGGCAAGGGATGAAACGCAGCCGGCACGCCGGCGGTCACCGGCTGCCCCTTGTCGAGGAAGCTGCCGCGAATGTGGATGTGCGCCTGACGACGCTTGCCTGCCGGCAGTTCCTGCATGATCGGCGTGGGCGTCCCCTTGGTCTTGGCTAGTTGCTCTTCCAGCCGGGCCAGCCTGGCCCGTGCTGAATTCGGATCGACCGGCTGTTCCTTGCGGCCGTAGGCGGCGAGCGCGGCGCGGTCCTGTTCACTGAGCGCCTCGGCGGTGGAGGGAACGTCGAGCGTCACACTCGGCGACGGCGGCGCGGCAACGGTCGTCACCCACAGCGGACGTCGCTGGTCGTCGAGCAGCACCACGCGGAAGTTCGCCAGCCGGTTGCCCGAGCCGTCGGTGCGGTTGTGGATCGCCACTCGGTCCACCTGCCGCGTCGACTTCAGATCGACCTCCCACCACGGATTCGGTCCCAGCTTGGTGTGCGTGGTGCTTTGGGCGTCGAAGAAGTGGCCGTCGGTATTGCCGTCGATCGCCAGCTTGGCTTCGCCCTCGTAGTCGACGCTCGACTGCGTTGCCGCGCCGCCGAGTGCCACGTTCTGTTCGCCCGCGAAGACTTGCACTTCGGCCAACGAGAGAATCGCGCCGTCGCCGGGCAACTCCACGCGCACGTAGCGCGCGGCCAGCGGCCCCGTCGCGGGAAGCTCCGGCTCGGCCGACGGTTGCTCGGCCTTGGCGACCTCTTCGGCGATCTCTTTCTTGAGCGCCTCGATCTGGGCGATCAGCGGCGCCTGCTGCTGGCGATGGTAGGCGGTGGTGGCGTCGAACAGCGGCGCCTCGTTCCCCCGGTCGGCGTCGGCCGTGTTGTTGAAGATGGCGTAGAACTGAAAATACTCTTCATGCGTGATCGGATCGTACTTGTGCGTGTGGCATTGGGCGCAACCCATGGTCAGGCCCATCCAGACCGACATCGTCGTATCGACCCGGTCGACCACCGCGGCCACGCGGAACTCCTCGTCGTCGGTGCCCCCTTCGCTGTTGGTCATCGTGTTGCGATGGAAGGCCGTGGCCAAAATCTGGTCCGGCGTGGCGTTGGGCAGCAGGTCGCCGGCCAACTGCTCAATGGTAAACTGATCGAACGGCATGTTGTCGTTGAGCGCCTGAATGACCCAGTCGCGATAGGGCCAAATCACCCGCTCCGGATCTTGCGCGTAGCCGGCGCTGTCGGCATAGCGGGCCAGATCGAGCCACACCCGGCCCCAGCGTTCGCCGTAGCCGGGCGAGGCGAGCAGCCGGTCGACCACCTTTTCGTAGGCGTCCGGCGATGTGTCGGCGGCGAAGGCGTCGGCCTCCTCGGGCGTCGGCGGCAGGCCCGTGAGATCGAGCGACAGCCGGCGGATCAGCGTGTAGCGATCAGCCTGCTCGGTGGGAGTAAGTTGCTCCTCATTCAATCGACGCAGCACAAACTGGTCGATCTCGTTCCGCGGCCATTCGCCGACCGGCTTCACCTGCGGCGGCTGGGGTTTCTCCACTCGGGTAAACGACCAGTGCGGCGCGTACTCGCCGCCTGCGGCGATCCACTGTTCGAACTTGGCGATCTGCTCGGCGGTAAGCTGCTTGCCGAAGTCGGCCGGCGGCATGCGGGTGAACTCGTCGTCGCTGCTGATCCGCGCGATCAGTTCGCTTTCGTCCGGCTTGCCGGGCACGATCGCGATCGCGCCGCTGTCGGCCTCGCCGCGGGCGCTCTCTTGCAGGTCGAGCCGCAGGCCGCTTTCGCGGGTCTCTTCGTCGGGGCCGTGGCAATTGAAGCAAGTGGATGAAAGGATCGGCCGAATGTCGCGTTGAAAATCAACCGGCTCGGCGGCCGGCGCGTGGCCCGCGGCAAGGGAGGCGGCCGAGATAAATGAGGCGGCGACGACCAACCGGCCCCAGCAATGCAATGTCATGCCTGACTCCAAAGCGGCAGCGTGGCAATCGAGCGCGCCAGGTGGGCCCTCCGCCAGAGAGGTGCGGCGCGAACACGCGAGATCAACCCTTCAGCATAAACGGTGATCGGCCAGGATGTCAAGCAAAACCGCAGCCGGCAATCGACAGGAACCTATTGATAGATATCAGGTTGCGCCGCAAGGATGATTGGGCTGGGAGTTGCCGTAAATGAGCGCAGTGAGATCGCGACTCTATTCCGGCTCCGGTTCATCCCTTTGTTCTATGGCACGCGCGGTGCGAACGCCCTCCAACGGAGTGTTGACGAATCGGAACTTGCCCGATCGTTTTGATTCTTCTTGATGCTTCAGATAGTACTCGAAGACCTGCTTCGGATCGTCATTGCATTCTTTGGAGATCATGCGACGAATGTTGCGTATTTCGTTTAGAGGGTCAGTCTCCATCGGATTCATCCTCACTGAGGTAGTTCAATGGCGTTGTTTCACCAACCAGTGCCAAATAGGCCGAGTAAAGTTCTTGATTCCGAACAGTAGTTTGGTCGCGGGAACCGCTCGTGACGATGGATTATCCCTCGACAACCAATTCTACCCGCGGGCGTGGCCGGTCAACCACAGGCGGTGGTTAGCTGTGGGCAGTCCGAGCAAGGCCGCCGGCACACCACTGATCGTAGTCGAAGGTGTGGGGATCACGAAGAAGAGTTCGCGACCGTTCTTGCCACAGCCTGATAGCTTGATGCTCGTAGGCATCGCCGCGGGCGAGGAACGCCTCAATAATCGGCTTGCCGCGTGACCGGAAGTTGCTTCGAACTGCGTCGCCCACGACAAGGTAGAGGATGCCGAGCATATAGGTCTGATTCGGGCACCCGTCGTCGGCGGCACATTCGAGCAACGCCTTCTCGTGACAAGACCACAAGAGAGCCAGATGCCAGTCTTGGCAAGGCTCCTTGGCATCGGGAGTGTAGGCCCACTCGCGAATCGCATCTGGACGTGGTTGCCACGGATCATCCATCGTCGAGCCAGCTTGCGAACTAAGGTCACGCGGTGGTCACCCGCGCCGCTGATTCCATTCACGTTTCCGCCGGGCCGTCGATTCGCGCTTCAGTCCGGGCCGCCGCAACCGGGCGAGGCTCGAACAGTCCCGTCACATGCGTGACGACGCCTTCGGCCACTTCAATAAGCCGGCTGCCAGGTTTGCCCGCGTTCCGCAGTTGGTGGGGCATCCTACGGCTGGATCTTATCGGTTGGCCGGGCCGCCGGCAAGCAATGAGCGTCACCGCACTTCCATTTAGCGCAAGGGCGCAAAGTCGCGAGGGCACAAAGTACGACTCTCCATCTTTCTTCGCGTCCTGGCGTCTTTGCGCCCTTGCGTTTTCTGGTATGGCGTCACCGGTGCCGCCCGGCGTGGGGCTGAACAACGCTTGGTTGCAAGAACAGGGGCTGCTCAGCATGAAGACCCTCTGGGCCGAACTTGCTCCACAGCGTTGAACAACAGCGTCAAACAACTGCGTCGAACCGCCTGATGAGGATCCGCACGTCAGGCGGTGTGGGTCACCGGCGACGGTGGCCTTTACCCGATTATGCCGCGTTTCTCGGTTAGGTATTGACGCGGAATCGGTCGTCAAATTCGTCGGAATTCCAGTTCACGCCATCTTCGCCAATTACGGATTTCCACCACAGGCTTTTAGGATGGGAGAAACAAACCGCCGCCCATGATTCAATGAAAGTGGGAAGATCCGGAGCCATAAAGTAGCCATTGTGCCCCGTACCTCCATCTAGCCAATCGTGTTGGTCGAAGATCACGTTTCCGAAACCATCCGGATTCAGATTTATCGAAAAATTGTCTCCGTTCCCTTCGGCGTGGATCGGAATCCAGTTGTGCATTTGGCGATTTGTCTCCACCGCAAGTTTTGAGTCATCGACGTATGGAAACCCATAGTCACGCGCGGCTTCATCATCATGGAAT
This sequence comes from Pirellulales bacterium, assembly GCA_040878585.1. Lineage (GTDB taxonomy): Bacteria > Planctomycetota > Planctomycetia > Pirellulales > UBA7805 > JBBDLY01. Next base: position 4,004 of record JBBDLY010000534.1, on the reverse strand, counting down.
CGCCAATCTCGCATGCCCAATGCGCCGTCGATTGACGATTCTAACGTAGCCATTTCAAAAGATGCGAATGACGCACCATCAGCATTCCATGAAAGTTCTATGCCGTTTGAAAATTGCGTTATGAACTCGACGTAGGACGCGGGCAGCGGAATCCCAAGTCGCTTCAGTGCAGTGTCAATATCTCCCGCGGTCGCTTTGCCGTTTAGTTTGCAATGCAGTTTGATCCCCATGCTGGCCAGGTGAGCAGCCACGCCGTCAATTAAGGGTTGCATTAAATTCATGTTTGACCTAGCGGCATAACGACAATGCTCAGCCGCCGCGGCCGGCGATCCGATCTCCATGTCATTCCCACCGGATCGGCCGCTCCGATCCAGCGTCTGGTTCGTCGCGTCCCCGTGAGCAAATCCCAACGTGACTCACCGTGCAAGATACGGTAAAATAGATAAGCAAGCAACCATTCACAGGGGATACCAAGATGCTGACGGGTGAATCACGGCGTGTTGCAGACCGTGCCAAGCGGTTATATGAGGAGAAGTACCGGAAGTCGCTGGAAGAAAGCCATAGGGACGCCTTCGTGTGTATTGAGCCGGAGTCGGGGGATTATTTCCTCGGCAGGACATTCGACGATGCCGTGAATCAGGCGATCGATGCATATCCGGATCGACTGACGCATACGCTTCGAGTTGGCCATGCCGCCGCACTCCATCTCGGAGTGATGATGCAATGAATGGAACTGTCGATGACGATCTTCGGGCGTTGCTCGAAGTGCAAATTGGCACGGGGCCGAATGGCGGAAAATCGACCGTTCTCGCCTGGGTCGACACAGCGTTTACTCGGTCGCCGGATTCGATTGTCCATGGGCAACACGCGTAGTCGGCGGCTCGGGTGCAATGCCTTGTTCGGCGTGCTTCGGAGCACGGCCTGGGCGCGTTACAAACTCTGCGCCGGACTCGGCCTCCTGGCGGCGGAGGTCGGCAACAATGCGATCCAAGTCATTGTTGAACTTGGCAGCAAGTTTATGCCTAGCGGCACGGATGTCTTCAGTCGGTGTCAATGGCGCCATCAGTCATCCCCGCAATTTCTTCGGGCGTGCAAATGATTGGAGGTTCGTATCCGACATCGCGGCAAACGCCGTTAATGCGGTCACGAAGCGTTGCAGTTTACGGGACGATGTCCGCTTCGGTGAAGCTGGAATCCACCTTCCCTTCGAATTCCGCGAACAGCCAACGAAGCGGCTCGCGACTCTATCCCGGCTCCGGTTCATCCGTTTGTTCTGTGACGCATGGACGGTTGGCGTAAGGGTCTGTAGTGGAGAGTTCGCCGGTGGATGTCTCGTAATAGAGTCGGCCATTGATCGAGTAAACATTCGGAACTCCCAGCCGCCGACTTTCGTCCTGAGCCTGGGCGACAGCACGATTTCCCACGCGGACAATCTCATCGATCGTTGCATACGTTTCGGCAGTCAGTCGAGGTCGAATCATGGCGTCTCACCAACAAGTGCCAAATAGGCCGCGTAGAGTTCTTGATTCCGAACAGTGGTTTGGTCGCGGGAACCGCTCGCGACGTCCTGCATGGTTGTCATGCCATTATAAATCAACACCCAGTTATCGGCCAGTTCTCGATAGATTCGCCAGAAGTTGCGAAGCGACCTCGTGAATCGGCGTCTAATGTCCGATTCCGGGACGTCGTGGCCGCCCTTTCGGACACGTTCGGCGACTCGGGCAACGCATGCATCCGCAGAATCTACAAACAGAAACGCCATGTCGATGGAAAACGTAGCCTTCTGCGCCGACGCGATGAAGTTCCGCATCGTCAAACCGGAAAGAGTCGATTCACAGACGCAAGACGTCCTCTGCGACGTGTACTCTTCCAGCGTTTGAAGGAAGTGCCTGCCCGCGGCTACCTGGGCAGCCATGGGATTTGCGGGATTCAGCATCGCGGCAATCGCGTCGGCGCCAACGTAGGGAAGCCCAAACTCCAGCGAGTACTCAAGCGCAAGCGTCGTCTTCCCCGATCCATTCGGGCCACCGACAATCAGTATTCGCGGTGAATCATCCAATCAGTTTTCCATTTCTAGGGGCTGCTTCAGGTGCGGCACAGAACGGAACGCATCCCAAGGCGGCGGGAGTTGACGTTGATTACAAAAGCCGCTGGCCACCGCCGCTCCCGTGCCTGCAATGGTTCGGCCAGTTTACGGGACGATGTCCGCTTCGGTGAAGTTGGAATCCACCTTCCCGTCGAGTTCCGCGAACAGCCAACGAAGCGGTTCGCGACTCTTGCCCTCGGTGCAACCGTCAATGATGTTGAACGCAAGGAACAGGTTCCAATCGGTGATGTTGCCAATCAGGGCGTCCATTCGTTGTTGATTGTATTTCCCTTTTGATTCGACCTGACGCCACAAGGCGAATGGTTCATCGTGGTATTGCACCATTGCCAACAAGTCGTCGTCGGGGCAAAACTCGGCGAGAAAACTCCGCGCCAATGAAGCGTGGCTTGCCGGATCAGTAATGGGGACACCTGGTTTCGATTCCCCCTTGAACGAGTCATGCGTGTGAATCAGCAGTCTCAGTTTCCAGCGATCCGTGTCGCTCAGCTTGTGCGCGAGCTTGTCCAGGTTCGGTTCAATTTCCGCGATGTGGGCGCGAACGGTACCTTCCGGGTGTCCGGGGCGCGACTCGCCCCAGTCGAGGTTTCGTTCGTATCGCTCGTCGGCAATCACGTCTCGAAATGCGGATTCATAGTCCATCTTGTGTAAGGTCGTGTCTTTGCTGGTCGAACTTCTTAATCGTTACACAAAGTGTAGATAATACCTACATGTCCACATTTTGTGTCAACAAACAGTCACATGCAATAGCCAATCCGGCCCCGCCGTCGTTGGCCGCTGCACATGCTCTTCTGCCCGCAGCGTCGGCTGGAGCAAATGAACCGTTGTTCCGCGGGCAGTCAGGCGAGCCGCCTGACGCCACGGTTGGAGTGTCCCTCGACAAGCATGCGGGGCGAGGCTTGTAATCGGCATGGCGAGACGTGAGGTACAAAGGTCAGGGTAACACTTTAACCATCTGAAACCTGAAACCTGAAACCTGAAACCTGAAACCTGAAACCTGAAACCTGAAACCCGCGACTGCGGACGCTGGCAGCGTCCGCCACGTGCCGGGGCGGTTTATTTGACGGGGTGGCTGGTTGTTTGTTAAGATGAAAGTTCGCTTATAGAAGCTGCGCCGCACCTCGTGGTCGAGGGCCCCACCTGGCGCGCTTTGGTACCTATTATGTCCGAGGTACATCGATGAATTCGCTACTCCGGTGGCGGCTGGGCCTTCCCCTTGTCGCATTGTCGAGCGGCCTGTTGCTGTGGCAGCACAAAATCGCCGCTGAAGAACAGACCACAGCAGAACAGACCGCAGCAGAACAGACTGCAGCGGACGATCCCCATGCCGCGGTGGCGGCTGACGATCGGGTTGACTTCCAAACCGACATTCGCCCCATCCTTTCCAACAGTTGTTTCCACTGCCACGGTCCCGACGAAAAGCATCGCGAGGCCGGCCTGCGGCTCGACCTCCGCGAGTCGGCCGTCGCCGAACTCGACAGCGGCGAGACGGCCATCGTGCCGGGGCGGCCGGAGCATAGCGCGTTGATCGAGCGGATCGGCAGCGACGACGAGTTCATGCAGATGCCGCCGCCCGACAGCGGCAAGGAACCGCTCACGGCCGAGCAGATCGCCCTGTTCAAAAAGTGGATCGCCCAAGGGGCCGAGTATCAAGAGCATTGGGCGTTCGTCGCGCCGCAGAAGGCAACGCCGCCGGCGGTGAAGCAGGCCGATTGGGTCCGCAACCCGATCGATCGGTTCATCCTCGCCCGGCTGGAGAAGGAAGGGCTGACGCCGTCGCCGGAAGCGGACAAGACCACGCTCATCCGCCGCGCCACCTACGACCTGACCGGGCTGCCGCCGACCCCGGCGGAGGTCGACGCCTTCCTGGCGGACGACTCGCCCGACGCTTATGAAAAAC
>JBBDLY010000533.1:0-1812 GCA_040878585.1 Pirellulales bacterium | reverse complement strand
CGCCCTCCGGCTGATGTTGGATGCCGATTTTTTCACAACCTCTGACTGCTAAACGCTTTCTCTCCCCTCGTAAAAATTGCCTGGCTTGCCCGAATTATCGCTTCTCTGGGAAGAGTACGAAAAATCTGAACTTTCGCGCCAATTGGATCAACCCTTCGGTGCCAGGCGGCCGATAGAGAGGGTGAGCGCCTTGGGGGTTATTGTGTCAGCGCGATATCGGAATCGCGGATAGTGCTCGGATCAATTTCATTTGCCAGCAATGTCTTAGGAAACATCCCCCATGGTCAGAAGCCACCTGCGTATTTATAACGGCCCGGAAGTAGAAAACTCCGCCTTCGATCAACCGGCTCGCGATACGGTTGATGTTAAGCTGGGGGACATCTTCCCGCTTCTGGCCGACGCGGTGGCGAGCCAGCGCACCTGGCTGGACGATTTCGCCGATGACGAGATCAATATCCCCGCCGACCTGTACGAAGTGATTCTGGCCTACCGCCATCACCGCCGTCCTTCGGCTTAGCCTCGCGATAGTCAGTCCGCGGAGCGGATCGCCAAGGCGAATTCGATCTCCTCGCGAACCTCGGCGTCATGCTCGACGTCGGCTCGCTGTCGAAGCAGCGTTTGCGCCATGTCGTGGCCATACTGACCAAGCGCCCAGGCCGCAGCTCCTCGGATCAGTGGCTCCACGTCGTTGATCGCAATTGCCAAGGCCGCCACACCATGAGGGGGCCGGGTGTTGCCCAGCACGATCGCTGCGTTCCGCAAGATGCCGCGGCGACGGGGACGCCACAGCGGAGTCTCTCGAAACCTCCGCCGAAACTCCTCATCATCCAACCGCAACAATTCGCAGGGGTCGAGTGAAGTCGCATGATCTTGCGGGGCGATTGCCGCATCGACCGTTTGTGGCGCGAAGCGATTCCAGGGACAAACCTCCTGGCAAACGTCGCAACCGAACAGCCAATTCCCCACGCCGGCGCGGAGCGGGCGAGGGATCGGCGCCTTTAGTTCGATCGTCAAATAACTGATGCACTTGCGGCTGTCCAACACGTGTGGGCCGACGAAGGCGTCGGTCGGGCAGGCGTCGAGACAGGCCGTGCAGCTTCCGCAGTGGTCGGTCGCCGCCGGTTCGTCGTAGGCGAGTTCCAGATCGGTCAACAGCGCGGCCAGAAAAAAATAGCTGCCGCGGCGGGGATTGAGCAGCATCGTGTTCTTGCCGATCCAGCCCAGCCCGGCCAACTGAGCGAACTCCCGCTCAAGCAGCGGGGCGGTATCGACCACGCCCCGCGCCACCGCCGCCGGTGCCAGCGTCCGCAGGAAATCGGTCAATGCATTGAGCTTCTCGCGGATCACGTCATGATAATCACGCGACCCGGCATAACGGGCAACGCGGCCATGGCCAGCAGATCGCGATTCCTTCTGCTCCGCGGCGACGGAGTAGTTCATCGACAGCATTAAGATGCTGCGACAACCGTCGAGCACGTGATCAGGATGGGCATAGGCCTGGCGACGGCGCTCGATGTATTGCATCTCGCCGGCAAAGCCGTGTTGCAGCCACTCGGCCAGTCGCGTCACACCGGCAGGCGTCACGGCGGGGCAGGCTCCCGCCAGATCAAAGCCAAGCTGTCGCGCCCGCTGCTTGAGCGATTCGGTGCGGGCGGCGATCTCCATCGACATACGATTTTTCCGTCGGCCCGTTTCTAGGCAGCCGGCGACCTCGCATTCCGTCGCACGGTCGCGAACTGCCCGACGCATTAAAAAGAGCGGATGGGGAGGGATTCGAACCCCCGGTACGCTCACGCGTACAGCGGTTTTCAA
>JBBDLY010000532.1:0-10589 GCA_040878585.1 Pirellulales bacterium | reverse complement strand
CCAGATCTCCATCTTGGCGGCGAACGTCATGCCGGCCGCCAGTTCTCGATGGCCCGAATCGACGCCCTGTTGCTGCAATCGATAGGCATCCGGCACGCAGGTGTACGGTTCCAGGCAGACCGCCTCGCGATGCGGCGGGTTGTAGATCACGCACTCGCGGAACGGATCGTCGAACAGCAGTTTCATCGTCCGGCCCGAGTCGGGATCGTGAATCGACGCCGTAAACTCGCCGTCGGTATATTGCAGCTTGGTGAATACGTCGTCGAATTGCATCTCGGCGAACTTCATGCCGCCAGCGATCTTGCCCCGTTGACTGCTCGGCTTAATCTCGCCGGTGGCGATCATGTCGGCAAGTTCCCAATAACCGTCGGCCGGGGCGGTCACCACGCAGTCGTCGGCGCGGGCGCCGCCGATCGGCACGCGAAAATAGGGATGCAGTCCCAGGCCGAACGGCAACGGCCCCGTATCGGGGTTCTCGATCAGTATGGAAAACATCAGCCGGCCGTTGTGCAGCGTGTAGCTGGCGGTGACCTTGAAGTCGGCCGGCCATTGCGCAAGCAGCGCCGCCTCGTCGAGCGAAGCCTGAAACTCGGCCACCACGTGCCGTTCGCTTTGCTCGGTCACTCGCCAAGGTCGATCGAGTAGGAAGCCGTGAATCGCGTTGCCCGCATGTTGCTGGCAGTGGAGCGGGTAACTCTTTCCCTCGTACTGAAAACTCGTCCCTTGGATGCGGCCGGGAAAGGGGAACAAGATCGGTATGCCGCTGCCGGACGCCCGCCGTTGGCCGCTTTCGAAGCCTTCCTCGGCCCACAGCAACTCGTGCGACCGGCCGTCGACGTTCAATTCCAGGCTGTAGCAGTTGAATCCGTAGCCGGGCAGTATCCTGGCCGTGGAACCGGTCAATGCGTCGGTCAGCGTGACAATGGGTTGCTTCATGGGATGGTTCCGTTCAACAAGTTCGCCGCCGCCGGATGGCAAGTCGACTCAATTCCGTTTTGAACAGGAGGAAACGGAGAGAACGGAGAAGTTAGCCTCTGTTGCCTCCTATCCGCTCTGTTCACTTTAAGCTGCCTCCCGGCACTCTTTCAAAAAACAAAAGAATACATCAACTACTACTACATGCTGGATCGACATTCAGCCTTAGACTATTTGATACCACATCACCTCGAACATACCGAGCAAAATCAAAAAAAAGAAAAGTGCGCCCGTCGACCTCGGACCCTCTTAGGCATTGATTAACTACAGGCAACAAAGGATACAGAGTCAACAGAGATTTCGGTTCTCCGTTTTCTCTGTTGCCTTCTGTTCAAACAAGCCGTTGATTTGAGTTGACTTGCAACCATACGAATCAAATGCGGAAGTTATTCTTGGGGCTTCCCTCAGGTAGTCGAGATGTCGGCCGCGATGCAGCGCCGCCGACATGCAAACAATGATCGTCAGCAGCAAGGCGGTCGCGACGATCAGCGGCGTCCGGCGAACGTCGCCCAGCGTAATCATTGCCAGGTGATGAAGCAATCCGACCGACAATACGACGCTCACGCCCAACAATCCGGTTGCCGCAAGATCGCCGCCCAGGAAACTTCCTTGCGCGGCCGGGGGATAGGTCAATAGGAACCACAGCCCAGTTGGGATCTGCATCAGCGTGGCAACCAGCGCAACGCCCGCGCCGATGCGAACCAGTTTTGTTGCGGAAGCTGCCTGCGACTCGCCGCCCCGACTCCGCCATGCCAGCCAGGCGGTCAACATGCCGATCGTGGCCGTCGCCGCGAACCAATGATGCAGTGTGCGTGACACGATCGCAGGGTCGAGCATCAGTCGATGGAATTGCCGCCGATCGATCGTCACGTCGATCCAGGCCGGGTCGGAAGAAATCACCGACAGGATCGCGAACATTGGGGGAAAATGATACAGCAGGTTCGTCGCCGCCAGTACGCCGCACAGATAGCGCAGCCAAGGGAGCGAATCATGCCATCGGCCGCGCCAAGTAAACGGTAGCAACAGTAACAGGTAAACCACCAACTCCGCCGCCAGCCAGTGCAGGCGATAGTCGGGTATGCGGCCCAAGGCGGCGAACCAGCGGGCATACGGCAGCCCGGCCATCAGCAAGCCGCAAACAATGCCCAGCCCGCCGCCGACGCCGATTCCCCACCAGGCGTAGCGGCCCAGCGCGTATCCTAGCTCGCGGGCCAGCGGATCGGGTTTCCGTCGACCACGGCGATCGAGGTAAATCGCAATCAGCGGCGCGGTCGCGGCCACGTTGACACACACCAGATGCGCGGCCAAGGCGAGTACCAATAATGTTCCCAGTAATGCGACCATAGGCAACCGATTGTAACAGGAAACCTCGCCCGGCGCATCACCCGGCGCGAGCCGCGTTGACACGCCGGGCGTCGTCAAGCTACAACAATGGAGTGCGACTCAAGTCGCAAACGCACGGGCGCTTAGCTCAGTTGGCTAGAGCATCTCGTTTACACCGAGAGGGTCGGGGGTTCGAGTCCCTCAGCGCCCATTTTGACAGAAGCGGAACGCTCGGCATTGGGTCTGGCGTTCCGCTTTTTCTCATGTGCCGCCCCATACGTGTCCCGTGCGCGAGTTCGTGGGTCGGTGCGCTGGTCAATCACTTTCTGGCTGGCTCAGCGGAAAGCCGCCATCCGGCCGAATTTCCCCTGCCGGAGCAAGCCTATCTTGGTATGCTTTAGTTACGAGATTGCTGAAGGTCGCCTTCAGTATGCACGGTTTACTGAAGAAGTTTTGATGTAATGACATGTTCGACTGCGGAGGCTCTTGACTGTGGCAGGCCCTGACGGCGACCCGGATCACCCGATCCTTCCGACCCCGTTCCGGTGGGAGCTGATCGAGTTCACCTACCGCCGCGACCCGGCGGACTGGCGGGAGTCGTACATCGACTTGGTTTTGGCCCGGGGCGGGGTGGAACGGAGGCTGCGGTTCTTCGCACCGCGGGATGTGGAGTTGACCCGCGGCGTTCCCAACAGTTCTGGCCTCTACATCCGGGACGTGAGCGGCCGACAGTTGGAGGACGTTGGGGTACGGGTAGGCAGTTTCGAGCCCGACTGGTGCGTGCCATCGTTTTGGGCGGCCCGCGTGGTCGAGATTGCGGAGTCAAGTCACGCCGAGCCAGGCGCTGCAGCAGACGGCGGGGCGTGATTGGTTTCTGGGAGTTCGTAGCTCACCGGGGAGCCGCCGCTACTGAGTTGGGGGGTTCGGCGAAGGAGGCGTGATGCGGGTGACAGGTTACTTACTGGTGGCAATTGTGTTCGTGGCGGTCGCCCTGCTGGCCTACGTGGTCATTCTTGCCGTCGGCTGGGAGGCGCATGACTTCGCCCTGGTTGCCGCCGCTATCGTGGCGAGCCAGGTCGGCGCCCTTGTCTGGCATCGCCAGGCTCCTGCGTCCGCCGAACGGTCGGTCAAGCTGGGGCTTGGGGCCGTCCTGTCGGTCACCGCGGTGGTGTTCACACTCATCTTCCAGGCCATCAGCGGGTGGCTGGCGTACCCGGAGGTCACCGTCCCGATCGCGGCAATCGGATGTTTCGTCTTCCCGTTCGCGGTTATGGGGCCGCTCTGGAAAGGGCTCTCCAAGGGCAATCCGCCCGAGCGCGCCCAGAGTTCCAAGGACAACAGCCGAACCAACGGCTCAAACGGACCGTAGCCGCCATACCCACCATCCCAGTTTCCAGAAATGGTATCTGAAATCTCACATGACACACACGATCATTATCTTGCTTCTGTTCGGCGCCTTACTACTTGCGTTGTTCGCCGGTTGGGGCGGGCTGCTTTCGCTGGGATTGCGGTGGGCTAAAGCCGATTCGGTTTCCATCCGCAGAATTGCACTGACTTCAGCGATTGTCATCGCGGCGAACTGCGTGATTAGTTTTATGGGATATTTTGCTGATTCGCTCGGCAACGTGGCGGGACTTGCCATGCTGCTGGCGTTGTTTCTGGCGACAATCGTGGTGCCGTTGATCGCAATCGCGTTGGTCTGCGCGGTACGGTTTGGAAAAGCGACCAAAGCCTGGCTGGTAACCTTACTCCTTCCCGTCGTGACATTGGCATTCTTGTACATCGTGTGGAAACCATTTGTCTCGGAGGCATTTGTCATTCCCACCAACGCCATGGCACCGACGCTGCTGGGGCTGCATCAGGAAGATGCGTGTCCCGAGTGCGGCAGTATTGCATACTTTTCGCGACCGGAACCGATCCTGCCTGAGCGGGAGCAGCCGCCGATCAACATGATCTGTGAACGCTTTCATGTGCATCCAGCGCCATCCACGAGCAAGCCGATTGATGTCGGCGATCGCATCGTGGTCGCCAAGTACCTTAAACCTCGCCGCTGGGACTTGATCGTGTTTCGCTTTCCCGCCGATGCTACTCAGACGTATGTCAAGCGGCTGGTCGGCTTGCCGGGCGAGGAGGTCGTTGTTAAGGACGGCAACGTTTGGGCAGACGGCCGTCGACTCGAACCGCCGGCGGAACTCGCAGGGATCGAGTATCTCAATGCGTTCCCCGAGGAGGAATTCGGGCCGCACATCAAAGTCGCCGGAACCGAGGATAACCCTGCTCGACTGGGCGACGACGAGTATTTTGTGCTGGGCGATTTCTCTGCGCAGTCGTACGATTCGCGCTTGTGGATGGAGGGCGCGGCGGGGCACCCGCCGTATTCAGTGCCACACGAGAACCTGATCGGCGTCGTCACCACCATCTATTGGCCGCGGGAGCGTTGGCGCTCGTTTCGCTGAAGCCGTTGCGAATAACGGGTCAGGTCGAGCTATTGCTCGCGAACAATACCTTGACCTTCGACTCGGCTGTCTCCGAGGAGGATGACGCGTCGAGCAGACCCACCAGCATCGCGAGAGAAACAGTAAGCTTTCTAGTCTTTCTGTCCCAAGCGGAACTGGCAGAGAAATAAGGGACATAAACATCGGTCGCTCGGGACAACGGTCCCAAGCTACGGTTATTTTTCAAAGAGCAATTGTATAGATTACAACAAACGGCGGGCCGTCCTTAATTTTGTGTCACGGCTTGCCAGGCGGTGTGCTGCAAAATGCCGGCCTGGGGGTCGGGCAGTTGCGGCGGCTTCCAGCGGAGTCCTTCCGGTGATTCGCCGAAGATCGTGCCGTAGAACACGCAGGCCGCCAGGTAGGTGCCCGCCGGCGTGGGATGGCTGTTGTCGGCTTGGTGCAGCTTGGGCGGATTATCCATGGTGAGCGCCTGCTGCCAGGCGAGGCCGACTGGCGCCACTTCCGCTTCGCACTCCTTGGCGATCGCAAAGTACGATTGGTTGAGTCCTGCCTGCATGTCCGGCGCGTTCGCTCTGGCCCAGGTGAGAAAAAAGATCGTTTTCGCTCCCCGCTCGTCAATCGCCGCGTCGAACTTCTTGGCATATTCAAACATCACCGCCGGCGCGACGACCGGCAGTTGGCTTTGCTCTTGCAACACCACGTAGTCCCAACGGCGGCCGGCGATCTGACGGGCGGCGCGCTGCCCCTCCCAATGCTTTTGCAAGGTAAAACCGCCCGCCACGGATCGGTCGGCGCGCAGCCGCTTGCCCCCGGCCTTGGCCAACGCGGTAAGCATTTGGGGCAGGTCGTTGAAGGAAGTGTAGCTGTTGCCGACAAACAACACCTCGATCCGTGGCTCGGCCGCGGTAGCCGGCGGCGCGGCCAACCACACGCAACACAGCAGCGCCATTGTCAACCAGGTTGGTGACCGTTCATTCATTGGATTGTTCATCGAGTTGGAGGAACTTAGGCAGCCGGGCGACGCTGCCGTCGGGATGCACCGTGGCCACCACGCTGCGGCCGGTGGCGATTAGGTCTTCGCCGCGGGTGAGTTGATAATCATGCACGATGCGGGCGCCCTTGGCGCGGATAGTGGTCGTGCGTAGTTTCAGCAGATCGTCGAAGCGGGCCGCCAGATGGTACTGCACGTTCAGTTCCTTGATGACCATCAGCACGCCCAGCTTCTCGAAATCGGTATAGGGCAGACCGGCGGCGCGCATCATTTCGGTCCGGCCGAGTTCAAAATAGTTGATGAAGTTCGAGTGATGCACGCGGCCCATGGCGTCGGTCTCGCTGTAGCGGACGCGAATCTCCAGTTGATGCTCACGGAGCAAGTGCGGCTGAAGGTCCATGCTAGCTGCTGCTCGTCTGGCAAGAATCCGTTGACTGAACTCTAGTAGTTTCCTATAGTTATGTACTGCTTGCCAGGCACTTTTCAAGTGGCTGTCCCTGTTGGCCTACGGCCTGGGGCCGCCGCGACGCGAACCTTGGATTGGGAACAACATGAGCATCGGCGAAGGACCACCGGTCGATTATGCCACCATGCGTGGTCGAGACTACCCTACGATTCGCCAATTCACGGTCTTTCTGGAGAACCGCGTCGGCCAGTTGTTGGAGGTGGTTCGCCGCTTCGAGGGAAGCAAGGTGCGGATCGTGGCGTTGTCGATCAACGACAGTTCCGAATGCGCCTTCGTCCGCTTTCTGCTCAGCCACCCCGAGCCGGGCCGCGAGATCTTGGAGCGCGCCGGGCTGGCGATCATCGAAAGCGATCTGATCGGGGTGGAACTGCCCGGCGAGTCGCAACCGCTGCTGCGGGTCTGCACCGCGCTGCTGCAGGCGGAGGTGAACATCGTGCAAGCCTATCCGCTGCTCGATCGTCCCCACGGCCGACCGGCGGTGGCGCTGATGGTCGACAATATCGACATCGCCCAAGACACCTTGGCCGCCAAGGGGTTTCACATGCTAACCGAGCAAGACCTAATCGATGACGAGGGTTAGTGTGCGGTCAATTGGGTATGTTGCTAACGACGCTTGTTAACTTGGCAACGCTAGCAATCAGCAATCAGCAATCAGCAATCAGCAATCAGCAATCAGCGATCAGCAATGAAAAACGCAGTTCCTGGTGGCTGAGAGCTGACGGCTGATAGCTGATAGCTAGCAAAGTGCCATCAACAAGCTATGTCCTTCGTCGAAAACTGGAACTACCGAGCTAAGTATTCACCGCAGGAGCCTACCCCATGGCCAAGCAAACCATTGAAAATACCGATGTCGCCGGCAAGACCGTGCTGATGCGCGTCGACTTCAACGTACCGTTGGATGAGAATCAGAATATCACCGACGATCGTCGCATCGAAATGGCGCTGCCCTCGATCAAATCGGTGGTCGACCGCGGGGGCAAACTCGTGCTGATGAGCCATCTGGGCCGACCCAGCGGCGACCCCAACGAAGATGCCAAGTACAGCCTAGCGCCCGTGGCGAAGCGGCTGGGCGAGATGCTCGGCAAGCCGGTCGCCTTTGCCGCCGATACGGTGGGCGAGGAGGCTCGCCGCAAGGTCGCCGCGCTGGGCGCCGGCGATGCGGTCGTGCTGGAAAATCTGCGGTTCAATAAGGGAGAGAAGAAGGGGGACGCTGAATTTGCCGCACGGCTCGCCGAAATGGCCGACGTCTACTGCAACGACGCTTTCGGTACGTGCCACCGTAGCGACGCCTCGATGGTCGCCGTCCCCGCAGCGATGGGAGACAAGCCCAAGGTCTCCGGGTTTCTGGTCGCCAAGGAGATTCAGTATCTCTCCAGCGTCATCGCCGATCCCCAGCGGCCATTCGTGGCGATCCTCGGTGGAGCGAAGGTTTCCGATAAGATCAACGTGATCAGCAACCTGCTGACGGTCTGCGACAAGGTGCTGATCGGCGGGGCGATGGCGTACACGTTTTCGCTCGCCCAAGGGGGCCAAGTGGGAGACAGCCTGGTCGAAAAAGACAAGGTTGATCTGGCCAAGGATTTGTTGGGCAAGGGGGGCGACAAGCTGATGCTGCCGGTCGACACGCATTGCGGAGACGCCTTCAAGGGTGACTGCAACAAGCAGGTCGTTCCAGCGGGCCAGATTCCCGATGGCTACGAAGGACTCGACATCGGGCCTGAGTCGGCTAAGCTGTTCGCCGCCGAGGTCCGGCAGGCGAAGACGGTTGTCTGGAACGGGCCGATGGGCGTGTTCGAGATGCCGCCGTTCGACGAAGGGACCAAGGCGGTCGCCCAAGCCATCGCCGACAGCGATGCGACCAGCATCATCGGCGGCGGTGACAGCGCCGCGGCGATTGCCCAATTAGGATTCTCCGACCAGGTCACTCACGTCAGTACCGGCGGCGGCGCCAGCCTGGAAATGCTCGAAGGCAAGAAATTCCCCGCAGTCGAACTGCTCGACGATGCCTGAGAGGCTGTGAAGATATTGAATTGAGGTATGGGGTCGCCACCATAACATCAGCCGAACCGCGCTAGCGGCCGGTTTTTTTGCGCCAACGGGGGACTAGTGCCCTCCGGCTGATGTTGAATGCCAATTTTTGCCCAGCCTCAAAGCGAGAACCACGAAGGACGCGGCATGTCGCAAGCCCGAGTCGAGGTATTGTTCTCCGGACGAGTGCAAGGTGTTGGCTTTCGCTATAACGCCTGCGAGGTCGCCGAGCGCTTCCGTGTACTCGGCTACGTGCGGAACCTGCCCGATGGCACGGTTCGGCTGGTCGCCGAAGGGGAGGGGGCCGAACTGGACGCCTTCATCGTGGCGGTCGGCGAACGCATGAGCGACTTCATCCGCGACACGCACGTGGAGCGTTCGACCCCCAACGGCGAGTTTAGCGACTTCTCGATCCGTCCTTGAAGTAGCGGAATTCACCAGAATTCCGAGAGGTAGCTGAATTCGCCAAGAATTCAGTCGCGGAACTCTAGGCGAGTTCCGCTACATGCGATCGGAACTCTAGGCGAGTTCCGCTACGCGAGGTCGGAACTCTAGGCGAGTTCCGCTACGGGGGGCGAACTAACTTGGCGGGCGGCACGTATTCATTGCCCGAGGGCAAAATTTTCCCGCCAGAGGCTTAACCCGCTCGGGCGGTTCGAGTTACAATAGTAGTTTCCATTCAGACTCTCCTTCCGAGCGTCAACCGAACACCTCCGCCGGGAGTCCGCGGCCAGTGCCAAACAAGCTGTTAACCGCTCTGATGCCCTTTTGGCTGATTGGCCTCGGCGCCCTGGCCGGCTTGCTTGCGTTGGCAGCGATCTGGGCTGTGATGTTTTTGGTCTATCGCCGGGGCGCCACGCGGCTGTGGGAAATCTGTCGCGAGACGGTCGTGATGCCGGTGCTGGTGACCGCCGCCGTGTTGGCCGGCTATACGATGATCACCACGCTGCTCGACACGACCGGGTTTCACTTCTTTGATCCCAAGAGCGAGGCGATCGAATCGATCCTTCGCTTGTCCGCCACGACCGAACAAGAGGTGCGCTACCGCCTGTTGCCGGCGGAGCGCGATTTTTTGGTCGAGTTGGAAGTGCCGTATGGCGAGTTCAAGCAGGTAGAGATCGAGAGCGACCGCTCGGTCACGGTCACTATTGGGGACAAGTTCGACACAGTTCCCCCAGGCGAAGATCGGATTCCGCTGTTAAGCAGCGAAGCGTGGTCCTGGTCGCGGAGCCGCGAGCTTTCGGCCCCGTTTGACAAACTGGTGCAAGAAATCTATTTGAGCAACACCTCGGACGCGCCCGCTCGGGTGCGCCTGCTGGTGGAGACCGAAGTGCTGGTGCCGCAAGCAGCGGCCGTGCCATGGACGGCGGTTGGCTTGGTTGCGTTCGTGTTGTTCTATTGGCTGATGCAGTCGCTGTTTCCCAAGGTCGCCGCCGTGGCGTTGACCACCGGCAAGGAGGCGGCCGCGCAGCCTTTGTTCTATCTGCTGCTGGGTATCGGCGCGGTCTTGCTGCTGACATTCGTAGTCGTCCCGTACAACACCTTCGGCGAGGATGTGAAGATCCTCAAGGAAACCGGCACCGAACTGATCAAGGTGCTGGCGATCATCGTGGCACTGTGGACTGCCAGTGTGGCGGTGGCCGACGAAATCGAGGGACGCACCGCGCTGACGGTGCTCAGCAAGCCGATCAGCCGCAGGCAGTTTATCCTCGGCAAGTATTTTGGCGTCTGTAGCCCGGTGGCGGTGATGTTTGTGCTGCTGGGCATCCTGTTTTTGTTTTGCGTTTCCTACAAGGTGCTATACGACGCCCGCGAGGGCGGCAATCCCGACGTCACCTGGATCGACTGCTATCGCGAGGCGATCACCACCGTGCCCGGCTTGCTATTGGCCTTCATGGAGGCGTGCGTGCTGGTTTCGATCAGCGTGGCGATCAGTACGCGGCTGCCGATTCTGCCCAACTTGCTGATCTGCGTTTCCATTTACTCGCTGGGCCACCTCGTGCCGCTGTTGGTGAACTCGACCGTCGGTCAGCTTGAATACGTGCAATTCATAGGGCAGTTGTTTGCGCTGATCTTGCCGGTGCTTGAGTATTACAACGTCTCCGCGGCGATCTACGGCGGCGGCGCGGTACCTTTAAGTTACATGGCCTGGGCGCTGCTCTACAGTGCGATATACGTCACAGTGGTGATGATGATCGCACTGGCCCTGTTCGAGGACCGCGACCTGGCGTGACGCTGATGCGGTCCTTCAAGTAACGAGCGTTGTGTTTGCGTAGAGCACGACGGCCACGAACGTGCCAGCCGGATGTACAGCATGGCGTTGTTGCAGTTCGCATGTCCCCATTGC
>JBBDLY010000531.1:0-1823 GCA_040878585.1 Pirellulales bacterium | reverse complement strand
CCTAATCGAGCAACGAGTCGTAGGCGCGGCTGCGACGGCGGCGTCTGGGGCTTTGCACGGCGCGGCGGGGTATTTCGCCCTCTACAAACCAGTAGCCGCCCAAGAGCTTATAGAAAAACAAGATGAGAAAGGCGCCAGCCGTGGCCACCAGAAAGCCGAGCGGGCTGAGTGGCGAGATGCGTGCTCCCTCATAAAAGAATGCCAAAATGCCGCACCCGATCACCGCCCCGCCGATGCCCATGCAGAGCGTGGCAATCGCTCCGCCGGGATCGCGTCCGGGCATGATCGCCTTGGCAAACAGTCCCACCAAGGTGCCAAAGCCGACCCAAGCCAGCATCAAGTTGGCCCATTGTTGTGCCTGCGGCGGCAATTCCAAGCTTTCCATCACAGACTCTCCCGGGACTTTGGGCGCATAACGGCGCTCTGTTGTCGCTCAATCGCTACAATCGTTATCGTCCCGCGGATCGAGATACTTGAACAAAGCAACGACGGGCCGGCGGAGCACTCCAACTTCAGACCGTCATACATCGGCTCTCGACGAACTGCCGATCGCGGCGTGATAGTGCCGTACGATCGCCTCGGTAGCTTGCGCGACATCGAAGCGGTCGCGGCAGATGGCGCGGGCCTCACATGTCAGTGCTTGCGTTCGCTCGCTGTTGGCAAACACCGCCGCGATCGCCTCGGCCAGAGTGGCGGCGTCGTTGGGCGGTACCAGCCGCGCCGCGGGCGACGTTGCCGAGTCGCGACAAAAGATCTCTCGCGCGCCGCCGACGTCGGTCGCCGCCACCGCCAGGCCGCAGGCGGCCGCTTCCAGCAGCACCCGGCCGAGCGGTTCCTGTCGCGCGGCGTGGACCAACAGATCGCATTGCGGCAGCAACTGCTCGATGTCGTCTCGCCGGCCGAGAAAGTGGACCCGCCCAGCCAGCGGTGGCCGCGCCGCCGCGTCGCGTAGCCTCTGGTCGAACTCGACCGTCTCTGGCTTGTCCGAATGGCGTTCGCCGACCACGAGCCAATGCAGCGAGTCGTCAATGACGAACTGTTGTTGGCAGGCGGCGGCGATCGTGTCCAAGCCCTTGCGCAACGAGATCTGCCCGACGCTGATCAGCAACCGTGCGTCGGCCCCGTACATCGGACGGAGCCGGTTCGGCCGATCGCCGAGCGGCCGGAAGCGGGCGAGTTCGACTCCGTTGTAGCAGAGATGAATCTTCTCTGCGGAAAAACCTTGCGAAACATGATGGTCGCGCGTCGCCCGCGATACGGCCAGGAGCCGAGTGTGCGCAGACGTATCGGCGACCGCCTGGGCGCTGAGCTTGATGATGTCTCGCAAGTGACCGAGACTAGGAATCCCCAGTTCACGGCAGACGGGACCGGAGAGGCGCGAAGTGGCAAGGCTGTTAGCGTGCAGCAGCGCCGGCGGATCGTCTTGCAATAACGTAGCGAGGTCCGCACGGAGCGACGCCAACGGGCGGCGGACGCCGCTGGCCTCGCAATAAGCGAGTTGCCGGATGGAAACGTCGCGGTGGAGCAGTTCGGCGGCCAATGCATGGGGCGCGCCGACAAAGGCGGGCACGATGGCTCTCGGCTGGAAACCCGCGTCGCGCAGCCCAGCGAGCAGCGCCAGCCAGGAACGCTCACCACCATTGAGCGCCGGGTACTCGAACAGCACGTCGACCGGGAGAGCCATGGTGGGGGTGAGGGATTAGGGGTCAGGGATCAGGGGTCAGGGATCAGGGATCAGGTTATAGTCCTGCACTGAATCTTGCTACACCCTGAAACCTGAAACCTGAAACCTGAAACCTGAAACCTGAAACCTGAAACCTCAA
>JBBDLY010000530.1:4205-10635 GCA_040878585.1 Pirellulales bacterium | reverse complement strand
GCTCCATCAGTTCCTCGGCCTGATTGGTCGCGTAGCGGCCGATCGGCGCTTGAGGATCTTGTTCGGAGAAGTCGTCGCGCGGCGGCGCCGGTTCCCCTGGCGGCTGCGTCGCCGCGTAGCGATCGTCGACTCCGGTCCGAGCCGCCGGGACGTTACGCGACCGGTCGGCGTCCGGATGGAACATCGCCCGAGCGTCGTCCCGATCGGCGTCGCCGCCGGCGAACCGCACTCGGTTGGCTGCTTCCTCGTTGCCGGCCGCTTGCAGTCGCGTATTGTCGTCATTCGGGTTGTAAACCGCTTGCCGTCCGTAGCGATCATCGATCGCGCCGCCCGCCAGCACAACACCCGAGTTGCCGCCGTGTTGAGCGCGGCGACCGGCTTCGATGCGGGCGTGCAGCGATTGCGGACTCAGTTGGAACTGCGAGAACGCCACGCCCAGTCGGTCGGCGTCGCGCGCCATCCGTCCGGCTGTGTCGAAGTCCTGATGGTAATCGAGAAACGCTTGGGCCTGATCCAGCAGCAACTCCGCCTGCTCGCGACGGAGCGTCTCGCTGTCGCCGCCGTCGCGTACACGAGCTTGCACCGCCTGGTACCGGCGGATCAACTCCTCAACCTTTTGGGGAGAATCTCCGCGCAGATCGTAGTTTTCGTTTGCTCCCTGGGCCGCCTGCAAGTTGGCCGTTGCCTGACGCAGGTCGCCGGCGGCCAGCGCGTAGCGAGCCTGCCGCAGCGATTGGCGTCCGCTGGCGGCCGGTTGATTCTCGGTCGCTTGACGTTCCTCGGTGTTCGACGGTTCCGGGTAGCGAGCCGCCGTGGCGTTCTCTTCAGGTCGACGCATGGCGGTGGCGTAGTTGGGGGCCTCGTTGGCCGGCGGCAGCCGATGCGGGGCCGCCCCGGGGCCACCTTTGACCTGTTGAACGTCAGCCAGCAAGCGCTGGGGAGAATCCTCGTTGGCGGCGAAGCTGGCGCCGACCTCCGACGCACGCTGGCCGTAGTATTCGGCCGTGGTCAGCTTGCCGTCGCGCAGCGCCTCGCGGCCTTGTTGCAGGAAGTGAACCGCCTCGCCCTTCTTGTCCGCCATCAGCTCGTCGATGTTGGCGCCGTTGCGGGCAAAGGGGTCGCGCTGGCCGGCAGAATCGTCGCCGCGCGAAAAGGGATTGGCGATCGCCGGCAACAGGCTCTGGCTCGGTCGCGGGATGATGCTCCCGTTTTGAGCAAGCGGCACGGTGGTCAGCAGCGTACCCACGACGGTCGGCGGCAAGGCCGCGCTGGCAATGCCAGCAAGCAAGGCTGGCAGCAGACCGCAGCAGACGGCAATTTGTTTGGCAGTGGCGTTCAACGCAATTCTCCTTGTGGGCATCGCGAATCGATGTGTCATGTTCCTTCGCCTTACTTAGTTGCCGACGAGCGTGAGACAGTCGAAACCGCCCGTTCTCCAGCACCCGCATGCCGAAGAACCAACGCCCGCTAGCATCTTTCAACAAGCGGAATTTACTGGCTGCGACTCCTAAAAGAATCGCATGAGCGGCTTAATTATCGGGAGAGCAAAAACACGTCAAGGGCAATTGATGCGTTTGCGAAGAATTCACGACGGCGGCAACCTGCGAACCGTCGGAAAGCAGCGTGGCGGAAGCCGCCTGAAACGCGTGGCGGACGCTGCCAGCGTCCGGCGGTCAGCCCGTGGGCTGGTCAGTTATCGGCAGGGCCGCGGAGGCTGGTAGCGCCTGCCACGCCAAACGACCCGTTTCGCAGGGCAAGCCAATGAGGATGCAGGGACTCGAACCCTGGACCTACGGATTAAAAGTCCGTTGCTCTACCGACTGAGCTACATCCTCTAAAGCCTTTATTTGTAGGGCTATTTGTATTTTATGCGGTTCCCGTATTAATTGGCAGTACACCCTAAAGCACACCCCTTCAAGGTTTTCGCTATCCATGAGGGGATAAAAGACCTGCATCGAAGCCTAATGCCGATTGGCAGCGAAACTTAATTGCCCAGCGTGGCATGACGTTCGCCATCGCACGGCACCCCGAAGGGGCTGTCTTTCAAGGCACCCGAGAAAGGTTGTCTTTTGCGTTATCCGAAAGAGATGAAACCACAAGTTGTTCAACCGAACGAAGTCGCTTTTTAAGAAGCCGGGATTCAATTTCGCCCGGGGTCATATAGTCGGAGAATCTGGTATATGGCGTTGCGTTATCGTTGTCGTGAAGATATCGCGCTACGCAAGACGCCGTCCAAAGAATCCTGTAATGTTTCCATATTTCTGGATAGAGTCTTTTCAGCAAGTCATGGCGGCTTCGGTGGTCTTGGCGAGATCGACCAGCCTTCGTTAGCATCGCCTCAACAACTTGAACTGCCTTATAGAAAGCGGTTGTCGCTATCCATTCTGCGAACTTCGCTGGATCGACAAGCAGATGCTCCATCGCGAGGTGATTGCGATTGGCGAGCTCAATATGATCCATCTCAGACGGCATTTGCTTCTTTGGCAGGTTCAGGTTGGGGACGAAACGTCGGCAGCGAAACCACGAAGTCATCAGTGATAAACGTTTCAAGCGATTCCGGGGATACGGCCGGCAGCGAAAGAACATCTAGCTTGATGGAAAGGTCACGATCCCTTGCGATCGCAATGTCGAGGTCAGATAGCGAATCCTCAAACTCTTCGTCATATTCGGCCACACTGCGAACTACTACGAAGATAAAACCACCATCACGAAGCGTCACGAAGGCTTGGCGAACACTATCCTGGTCCACAAGCCACTTGGCCAGACGGCCATACAAGACCTTCAATTCAGCTTCAAGTCGTGAAACGCGGCCACCAATCTCAAGTCGTTCAATAGCTTGGTGAACTTTCAATGTGTAACGGTCTTGATCTTTGGGTGTAATCGTCACCCGCCCAGTCTCGTTAGACCAGTCGATTTGAACCACTTCGTGCTCTTGGAAGTCTGTCACAACAGATATCCTGAAAGGTAATTGATGGCATTGAGGATGTGCCACACAAGCAATATTGGGCCGTGGCCGCCCAATTGTCAAGAAACCTCGCGGAGTGAAGACAGCCTAGCTTTCGGAAGCAAGCCATAATGTCTATCGTCATCGCGGCGGTGCATACACCAGCAAGTACCGTTCTAGTCGGTTTTCCACCGGTTTCCCGCGAGTGGCAAGAACCGCCCAAAGTGCTTAGAAATAGTGGGTTGCAGCCGAAAATGGCGCTGGGTTCGTGATGTCCGAAGCGCCGTCTAAGGGACTATTTTGTGGGCGGACATGTTCACTCCCCCGGCTTCCAGGCCGGCGGTCCGTTGGGCTTGGCTTGCAGGAACTCCGCGTCGACCTCTTGGTACCAGTCGTGCAGTTTCGTGCGCAGCTTGGCAACGCGGTCGGGCTGTTCGCCTGCCAGATTGTGCTGCTCGCCCATGTCGTCGCGGAGGTTGAACAACTGCACTTCGCCGTTCTCGTAGTTCTCGACCAGCTTCCAATCGCCCTGGCGGATCGCACCGCCGGGGAAGCCTTGTTGATTCGAGTAGTGCGGGTAGTGCCAGTACAGCGCCCGCTCCGACGGCTCCTTGCCATCGAGCAGCGGAACGAGTGATTCGCCGTCGATCTGCTGACCGGGCTGCGGCTGAGCGCCTGCCAGTTGCAGGATGGTGGGATAAAAATCCATGCTGGCCACAGGCGCCTCGCAGACACTGCCCGGCTTGGTATGGCCGGGCCAGCGGACGATCAGCGGTTCGCGGATGCCGCCCTCGTAAACCCAACCCTTGCCGCCGCGGAGCGGCTTGTTGCTGGTGGGGGAACCTTCGCTGGTTGACAGGCCGCCGTTGTCGCTGGTGAAGAACACAATCGTGTTGTCGGCCAGGCCCTGTTCCTCCAGCGCCTCGAGCACCTTGCCCACCGCCAGATCCATCGCCTCGACCATGCCGGCGTAAATCGCATGATCCTGTCGCACGCGGATCGGCTGCTTTTCGTAGCCCGGCCATTTGCTTTCCTGAGCGAAGCGTTCGTTGTTCGGAATGTTCAACTGCTTCGCCTTCTCGGCGTACTTCTGTCGCAGATCCTCGCGAGCAATCAGCGGCGTATGGACCGAATAGAAAGAGAGGTAAGCCAAAAACGGCTGGTCCTTGTTCTGCTGCATGAACTGGAT
Source organism: Pirellulales bacterium (assembly GCA_040878585.1). Taxonomy (GTDB): domain Bacteria; phylum Planctomycetota; class Planctomycetia; order Pirellulales; family UBA7805; genus JBBDLY01. The sequence goes on along the minus strand of JBBDLY010000530.1, from coordinate 6,502 downwards.
CGTCTCGTCGGCCAGCCGATCAGGCAGGTGCTCGCCGTCGGGGCCGTCTTTCAATCGTGGATTGCCATACGGAGAAAAATACTTTTTGCCGCCGTAGGGTCCGCCGCGATCATGCCCGCCGGCGTTGACGTCGAAGCCTTGCTTCTCCGGCCAAAACTCCTCGGTCGGGCCAAGGTGCCACTTGCCCGCGTAGAAGGTGGCGTAGTCCTTTTTCTTGAGCGCTTCGGCAATCGTCACTTCTTCCAGCGGCAGGCGGTCGATCAACTCGGCCGGCAGGAACTTGCCCGCCCGCTTGCCGGCAAAGTAGTTGGTCGCCTTGGCTCGCGTGGGCCACTTGCCGGTCATGAGGCTGTACCGCGTGGGACTGCACACGGGATTGGCCGCATAGCCGTCGGTGAACTTCATGCCACTGGCTGCCAGGCGGTCGACGTTGGGCGTGTCGTAAAAGCAGTCGGGATTGTAGGCGCCGATATCCATGTAGCCGAGATCGTCGACCAGGAAGACGACAAAGTTTGGCGGGCGATTTTCGTTGGCCGCAGTCATCCGAGCAGGCAAAAATGCAAGCAGGGAGACGAGGCAGGCGAAAATGAGTCGATGGCGAAAAGTCATGGTGAAGTTCCCAGCAAGGTGCGGAAGGATGGTTGGAGGGAATAATCCAGCATAACAGGTCGCGGCGCTGCTTGCCAACGGTTTAGCGATGATTAACGGATCACGAAACGGGACCGCTGATAATCGCTAATCTTCGCTAATGATGATGGGTGAAAATGATTGGCAGCTGGTCTACAATGGATGCTATTACCACTTTGCTTTTTATCCCGAGAACGATCGGCAACGACATGATTCGACCATCAATCGGCCTGCTCCTTTTGTCTCTGCTCTGCTGCGCTGAGAAAGGGTCGGCCGATGAGCCGCGGCAGAACCGCTACAACGTGCTGTTTATCGCCGTCGACGATCTGCGACCCGAGCTGGGCTGCTACGGGGTCGGGGCGGCGCAGTCGCCGCGGATCGATCGGTTTGCCGAGTCGGCCGTGTTGTTCGAGCGGCATTATGTGCAGGTGGCCACCTGCGGAGCGTCGCGCTATGCGCTGCTCACCGGCCGCAGTCCGGCCAATAGCGGTGTGACACGTAACAACAACGCCTTGTACGGACTAGCGACTGAGCAGCAGCCCGGCGCGCAGTCGCTGCCGGAACTGTTCCGCCGTAGCGGATACCAGACGGTCTGTATCGGAAAGATCTCGCACACGCCCGACGGACGCGTCTTTGAATACAACGGCAAGGGAGACGGCCGGCCGGAGCTGCCGCACGCCTGGGAGGAGTTGGCCACGCCGTTCGGTCCCTGGAAGCGGGGCTGGGGCACGTTCTTCGCCTACGCCGACGGCAAGCATCGCGAAGACGGCGGCGGACATGCGCAACTGATGGAGTTCGTCGTCAAGAAAGACGACGACTTGCCGGACGGCATGATGGCCAGCGAGGCGATTACTCATTTGCAACAACTGGCTCAGCGCGACGAGCCGTTCTTTATGGGGCTTGGCTTTTTCAAGCCGCACTTGCCGTTCGTCGCACCGCTTCAAGATTGGCTGGCGGTGGAAGACGCCCAGATCACGCTGCCGCCGCAGGGCAAGATCGACTCGCCCCATTGGCACGGCAGCGGCGAGTTCTTCAGATACAAGAATCCGTTCGGGCCGCGGCCCCTGGACGCCGACGCCCAACTGCAAGCCCGCCGCGGCTACTATGCTTGCGTCCGCTACGTCGACCGCCAGATCGGCCGCGTGCTCGACGCCCTGGAGGAACTCGAATTGACCGACGACACGATCGTGGTCGTGTGGGGCGATCACGGTTGGCACTTGGGCGAGCAACAGATCTGGGGCAAGCATTCGCCGTTTGAGCGGGCCACTCACAGCCCGCTGCTGATCCGCGTGCCGGGCGTGAGCAAGCCGGGGCTGAAAACCGCCGCGCTGGCCGAGACGATCGACCTCTACCCGACCCTGGTCGAGTTGTGCCAGCCCAAGTTCCAACAGACCCGCTGGCCATTGGATGGCAAGTCGTTGGCGCCGGTTCTTACTGGCGAACAGGAGCAAGTCCGCGAGGCGGCCGTCAGCTTCTGGGGCGGCGCCGTGAGCGTGCGGACGCCGACCCATCGGCTGATCGTCTCAGGAAAGAATGTCGAGCTGTATGACCATTCCGAAGAACCGGACGCCATGCAGAACGTCGCCGCTGAGGCGCCGGAACTTGTGAAACGGCTTCGCCAGTACGTGCCTGGGGCGGCACGGAGATGAGTCTCCGTGGCTATGTCGTCT
>JBBDLY010000530.1:0-4195 GCA_040878585.1 Pirellulales bacterium | reverse complement strand
GCGGCAGCCACCTAAGCCGGCGCTCATGGCTAGGGTGGCGGCGAGTCGCTACAATCGCCTTGACTTGTGTTTCCCGCTTCTGATTCGGCCTGTGGATGGAGACCTTCATCGTGTCGATGAACACCCAGCAAGACTTCCAGAGCTGCGCCGCCAAGCTGCGGGCGATTGCCGATCCCGAGCGGCTGCGGATCGTGCAGCAGTTGTTCGAGGGAGAGATGAACGTTACGGAGCTTTCCGAGGCGCTGGGCGACGAGATCGTGAAGGTCTCGCACCATCTGGGCGTGTTGCGCCACGCCGGTCTGGTCTGTACGGAGAAGCGGGGCCGGTTTGTGATCTATAGCCTGTGTCCCGAACTGGCCAGCTTCCGCGAAAGCGACGGCACCGGCCGCCGGCTGAATTTCGGCTGCTGTTGCTTGGATTTGGACGTCTGAGTTCCTGCAATTCCGGGCAAATGGCTGCCCGCGGCGAGTCGTGGCCGATGCTGCCAGCATCGGCGGTTTGGCTACCCAAATGGGCGCCTCGCCAAACGTTGCGTCTTTCCGCAAGCTATTCTTTGCCAAGATTATACACTTGTCGGCGAAATACACTACACTTACGGGCAGACCACCCGATGTAACTGGCGCGAGGGTTATGCCGATGGAACTGATTTATCTGGTGTGCGCGATTTTTGGCGGCGCCGTGCTGTTGCTGCAGTTCGGTTTGCAGTTGTTGGGCTTGACTGGCGACTTTCTCGATAGTGACCAGGGAGGGGATCTCTCCGGAGACGGCGGAGACGCCGGCGGCGATTGGGGCGACGTCGATGGAGACCACGCCCACGACGGCGGAATTCCCCTGTTCAAGGTGATCAGCTTCCAGACGATTGTGGCGGCGTTTGCCTTTTTCGGCATTGCGGGCAAGGCGGCCGGCGCCAACGGCGTGCAACCGACCTGGACGCTGGCGATTGCCATCGCGACCGGCCTTACGGCAATGTACGTGGTCTATTATATGGCCAGCTTGCTCCATCGCTTCAACGCCGACGGCACCGTGCGGATCAAGCGGGCGTTGGGCCAGCCCGGCACGGTTTACATACCAATCCCTGGCGGCAACGTCGGAGTCGGCAAGGTGCAAATGACGGTTCAAGGCCGCATCATGGAATTCGAAGCGGTCACTGACGACGAGGAACGTCTCCCCAGCGGCGAACGCGTGCGCGTGATCGAGGTGATCGGCCCCGACACGGTCAAGGTCGAACGACTAATTCACTCGGAGACAACTACCAATGCTTAATGCAAATCTATTGGCGCAAATCGAGAACGTCGACGTCTCGGAAATGGGCGGCATGATGTGGCTCGGTATCGGGGCATTGTTGGCGGCGATTTTCGTGTTCGGGCTGTTCTCGCTGTTCAGTTCGCGCTACAAACGCTGCCCTAGCAACCGCGTGCTGGTCATTTACGGTAAGCAAGGCCGCGACACGGCCTCGAAAACGGTCCACGGCGGGGCGACCTTCGTCTGGCCCGTGTTTCAGGACTACGACTACCTGAATCTGGAGCCGCGGCAGATCGAGATCCCGCTCCGCGGCGCGCTGTCGATGGAGAATATCCGCGTCAACGTCCCCAGCGTGTTCACCGTCGCCATCGGCACCTCGCCGGAAGTGATGCAGAACGCGGCGGTTCGGTTGCTCGGCCTGAGCGTGGTCGAGATCGAGAAGCAGGCCCAAGACATTATCTTCGGCCAGTTGCGGCAGGTGATCGCCTCGATGAGCATTCAGGAGATCAACCGCGATCGCGACAAGTTCATGTCGGCGATTCAGGATTCGCTGGAGCCGGAGTTGCGCAAGATCGGCCTGGTGCTGATCAACGTGAACATCACGGACATCACCGACGAGAGCGGCTACATCGACGCCATCGGCCAGAAGGCCGCCAGCCAGGCGATCCAACAGGCCCGCGGCGACGTGGCCGATCAGGAGAAGATGGGCGAAAGCCGCGTGGCCGAAGCCGAGCGCGACAAGGCGATTCAGGTGGCCACTGCCAATAAGTTCCGCGAAATCGGTACCCGCGAGGCCGAACGCGAGCAAGCGGTGCGTGTGGCGGAGTTGGAGAAAGAACAGACGGTCGGCGAGGAACAGGCCCGCTACCTACGCGAAGCCCAGGTCAAGGACGCCGAGCGGCAGATGCGTATTTCGGTGGCCGATGCCGACGCCAAGGCAATCGAGGGCGAAAACGACTCGCAAGCGGTTGTGGCCGCCTCGCAGGCCGAGTTGGCCGTCAAGCGGGCGACCGCCTATCAGACCGGTGAATCGGCCAAGCGCGAGGCCGAAGCCCATGTGCTGGAGGTACAGAACCGGGCGATGGCCAAGGCCGCCTTGGCCGAGGCCGAACGGATCGAGGCCGAAAAGCGGGCCGAGTTGGAAGCGCCGGCCAAGGCCGAAAAGGCCCGCATTGTGGTCGAGGCGGAAGCCGAGGCCGAGAAGCGCCGCCTGGAGGCCGAGGGCGAGGCGAGCGCCATCTTCGCCAAGCTGGAAGCCGAAGCCCGCGGCCAGTACGAGATTCTGGCCAAGAAGGGCCAGGGCCTTAAGCAGATTATCGACGCCTGCGGCGGCTCGAAGGAAGCCTTCCAACTGCTGATGCTCGAACACTTCGACAACTTGGTGGACGCCAGCGCCCAGGCGATCTCGAACATCAAGTTCGACAAGATCGTGGTCTGGGAGAACGGTGGCGGCAACGGCACCACGAATACCGCCAGCTTCCTGCAGAACATGGCCCGCACGATGCCGCCGATGATGCAGGTGATGAAAGAGATCGGCGGCGTGGAACTGCCCGACGCACTGGTCAAGTTCACCGAGGAGGAATCGACCGTCGCAGCCAAGAACGCCGGTCACAACGGCGGGCCGGTGCGCGGCGTGAAGCCGGAAGAGGCAGAGGCAGAACCGGTCGTCGCGGCCGAAGCCGCCGACGGCGAGCAGCGCGGCTAATGTCTCGTGGTAGCAATCGTGTTACGGCAATCGGCTGACGCGGATATCAAACCGCGGCACGATGACCGCCGGTTCGCCGAGCGGGTCGTCGCTGAAACCGCTTACCACGACGCGATGCTCCTCGAGTCGCACGGTGTAGGGCCTGCCAGTTAACGGCGATAACTCGTAGGTCGGCGGCGGACCGCCGCCGGCCTGCGACAACGCCAGCAGCCACGCCTCGCAACGGGCGCGGTCCAGCGCCAGCAGTTGTTGGGCGGGACGGACGCCCGGCAACAACAACCGAGCGGCGATCAGCGGATAGTCGCTGTCGCCGCGCGTGGCGTCGAGCGTTTGCAGCACGTCGTCGATCGCGGCGGTGCGCAAATAGTAGGGTGGCTCGGCCGCATCGGACGTCGCGCGGCAGCTTGCCACGATCGAGCGCATTGCGTTTAGGTAAAACAACTGGTCGGCGTCGGTAAACCGTTGGGCGGCCCCCTCCAGTTCGCGCAAAATTTGCTCCTCGGCGAACTGCTGCACTTCATCCGGCGTGAGAATGTGCAGCAAATGCCCCGCGCGAATCAACTCGTAGGCATGCATGCTTACCGCGCGATCCATCCGCCACAGATCGGCCTCGGCAGGCCAACGGTCCAGCGCGGCTTGCAGGCGCGTCGCCAGCCGAGTCGCCAGCTCGCCGTTGGCGTCCGGCGATTGCACGATGGCGGCCAGCAACTGCAGCAGGTCGGCGCGCAAATGCACGGCAGCCAGCCGGGCGTTGACGTGCGGCGTGGCGGCGAGTCGTTCGCAGAGGGTCATCGCCGAGTCCCAGGCGTCGGCCGCGCCGTTGAGGTCGCCGGCGGCCAGTTGTTCAACCGCGTACAGCATCTCCAACCGCACGGCGACCGTGGCTGCCGAGATGAAGCTCGTGTCGACGAACCAGCCTTGCCGCGGATCGATCGGAAAGCCGGCCGTCGCTTCGCTCGCCCAGCGCCGCGCCTGCTCCCGCGGGGCGTTGTATTTTGTGCGGAAGCGATGCAGTCGTTCTAGCTGGATCGGCCCAACGCGAAAGCTCGGCAGCGGCAGCATCTGGCCGCTCTCGCGGTCCAGTTCGGCCAAGTCCTCGCCGGGGAACAACTCGACAATCAACTTGATCCCGTCCTGTTCGCCGACGGATGTCTCGGCCAACAGCGCCGGCGTGGCCGCCTCCTGCTCCAGCCGAGCGATTTCTTCGCGCAGCGCCACCAGCGGCGACTGCCTCGCCCTGGGCAGTTC
>JBBDLY010000529.1:9590-10636 GCA_040878585.1 Pirellulales bacterium | reverse complement strand
GGTACATCGCATAGAACACCTCAACGGCAGTCGCTGGGAGGTGGAACTCTCGGTCGCCCGCGACTTACCAATCCCGGAGCCGGAAGAGATTCTCTACCGCGAAAACGCATTCGAACTGCTCGATCAGCAGGGCCACCTGATGCGTCCCAACGGCCAAAGCCACCTCACGGTGGAAGCGGGAGTGGCCCGCTACAAACTCACGTTTCGCGGAGAGAGCGAAGCGAGCCGTCCGGCGAAACTGATTCTGCATTATCCGCGGCTTCGTGATCGCCGGAGAATTCGCTTCGAATTCAGCGATGTACCGCTTCCGATCGCGCAGCCAAAGTGAGAGGCTGTGAAAAAATGGAATCGACGCAGGGAATGGACCCCACAACATCAGCCGCACCGCGCTAGCGGCCGGTTATTCGGCGCTAACCGGGGGCTAGCGCCCTTCGGCTGATGTTTGATGCCGATTTTCAAACAGCTTCTGATCGAAAACCGGTCGCCGCGAACCAATCGCTTTTCAAATGCCGCCGGCTACGACCCGCCCACCAATGCTTCCAATTCTATTTCGCTGATGATCTGCACGCCGAGTTTCCGGGCTTTGTCGAGTTTACTCCCCGCTTTGTCTCCGGCCACCAGATAGTCGGTGTTCTTCGACACGCTGCTGGCGGCTTTGCCGCCGTGCCGTTCGATCAGTTCATGCAGCTCGTCGCGGCTTCGTTTGGGATGGGTGCCCGTGACCACCAGCGTCTTGCCGGTGAGCGGGCCGTCGCCCGTGGCCGCCTGCCGAGCGGCTTCGTCCTGCATCTTAACGCCGAGCGATTTGAGATCCTCAATCACGCCCGCCCCGTGCGGTTCGTGCAAGAATTCGTACACGCTACGGGCGATCGCCTCGCCAACCTCGGGAATCTCCGCAAGCTCCTCGGCCGAGGCTTGCCGCAGTTGGTCGATGTCGGAATAGTGCCCTGCCAGCAACAGCGCCACGCTCCGCCCCACGTGGCGGATTGAGAGGCCGTTGAGCAGCCGCGCCCCGAAGATCGCCAGCACCCCCGTATAGGGATTGG
>JBBDLY010000529.1:6938-9580 GCA_040878585.1 Pirellulales bacterium | reverse complement strand
CTGATGCACCCTCCCGCGATGAGCTTCTCCGCGGACTTCTTGCCCATCCGGTCCAATTCGACTACTTGTTCGGCGGTGAGCCGATACAAGTCGCCGTAGCTGTTCACTAGTTTGGCTTCGACCAACTGATCGACCAGCTTGTCGCCGAGTCCTTCGATATCCATCGCGTTGCGGCTGGCGAAGTATCGGATCCGTTCCTTCAATTGCGCGGGGCATAGAGGATTCGGGCAACGAATGTACACTCCGTTTTCGTCCTTGCGGAGTTCCGTTTCGCATACCGGGCAATGCGTCGGAAATCTATACTTGCGCAGTGAAGTTTGCCGCTCGTGCTTTTCGACCCGCACGATGTGTGGAATGATCTTGCCCGCCTTCTCGACCACCACGCGATCGCCGACGCGGACGTCTTTGCGCTCGATCTCTTCGGCGTTGTGCAGGCTGGCCCGCGAAACGGTTGTGCCGGCCAGTTGCACCGGCTCCAGTTCGGCGACCGGCGTGATTGTGCCGGTCTTGCCGACCTGGACGCGAATCTCATTGAGCGTGGTGACCGCTTCGTACTTTTCGAACTTATAGGCGATCAGCCAGCGCGGGCTTTTGGAGGTCGTGCCAAGCCGGCCTCGCTGCTCAAACGAGTTGACCTTCAGCACCAGGCCGTCCACTTCGAAATCCAACTCGTGCAACCGTTCGATCAGTTCCTCACAGTGGGCGACCGCCGCCGCGAAGTCGGGCAAGGTCTCGACCATCGGCGTGGGACTGAAGCCGTACTCGGCGATTTCCGACAAGAACGCTTGATGCGTTTGCGACTTGAGACCTTCGCTGGCGCCGACCCCATGGATGAACATCCGCAAGTTGCCCTTGGCCGCCTCGCGGGGGTCGAGCCGACGAATCATGCCGGCGGTCACGTTGCGGGTATTGGCATACGCCTCTTCCCCCGCCTCCTTCCGCTGTTGGTTGAGCCGCACCAGATCGCTGTTGGTCATGTAGACCTCGCCGCGGACTTCCAACAGCGGCGGCGCCCCTTCGGGCAATCGCAGCGGCAGGTCGCGAACTGTGCGAAGATTATGCGTGACGTCGTCCCCCCGCTGGCCGTCTCCCCGGGTGAGGCCGCGTTGTAACACGCCGTCGACATAGGTCACCGAGGCCGCCACGCCGTCGATTTTCAGTTCCACCACCCATTCGACCGGCTCGCCGCCCAGAAGTTTCTCAATCCGTTCGCCGTACTTGCGCAACTCTTCGAGACTGTAGGTGTTGTCGATCGAAAGCATCGGCACGCGATGCTCGTAGGTTTCCAACTCGGCGACCGGCTCGCCGCCCACCCGCAGAGTCGGGCTGTCGGGGGTGATCCACTCAGGATGTTCCGCCTCCAGCTTTTGCAGTCTTTGCAGCAGACGATCGAACTCCAGGTCGCTGATCTCCGGCCGCGCCTCCTGATAATAGAGCCGATTGTGCCGGTTGACTTCGTCCCGAAGCTGCTTGATCTCGTCTTTGACCGCGCTCATGGACTCAGTCCGTTTCCATTTGCTCGGCGCATTCCGGAGCGAGTTTAACCGGCGTGCCTTCGGGGATGTGCGGTACCATGCAGAGAAATTTCAGCGGCGCGTCGCTGGTGTTGAGGAATTGGTGAACCTCGTCTGGCCGGACGTAGAGGAAATCGCCTGCGGCGATCGGATGTTCGGAGTCCCCTTCCATCGCTACGCCTGCGCCCTCCAGAATGTAGATTTCGTGTTCGTAGGGATGGCTATGCTTGGGCGTGTGCCCTCCCGGTTCGACAATGAATTGCCGCATGGCAAAGTTCGGCGCGCCGTCGGGCTGGCCGACCAGCCAGCGGACCTGACAGCCGGTTGCGCCAGGCATGTCGACCCGGTTGGCCGCCACTTGCTCAGTTCGCTCGACCTTCATTCGATTCCCTTTTGTGTTGGCTCGCGGTTGCAGCCGTTGGCTTTGCGAGTCGATCCCAGTAGTTGTCCGTCGCCATGGCGACGACGCTGAACAGACCGATGAATCCGACTTGGGCCAGCATCAGCATTACGCCGTTGTCGTCGATCCATCGCATCAGACCGTCGTCCTCGCGGGAACCGCCCGCCATCTCGACCGCCCGATACGACATCACACCGTAGGTGCAAGCGGTGACCAGGAAGGTCAAGCCCGCCAGCACCAGCAAGACATAGAACGGATTGACCGGTTTCTTGCGTTTGGACACCGCCAACCCTCGTTTAGCCAGTAGCCGCAGGCGCAGGCGGCGTCGGCAAGATGAAATGGAAGACTGCGAGCGCAAGTAACACCACTCGCTCCAACGTTGGATCGGTTGATGTCGCTTGCAGACCCATGGCGACAGTACCTTTGTCCCGACGCCGCCTGCGCCTGCGGCTACGGGTTAAACGATTACTATATCAAATATCCCGGCACTCTGGCGACCGCCCTGCGACGTTCTCCAGAAACTCGCCAAAGTCGGCGGCCCGCTGGGCGTAATCGGCATATTGATCGAGACTGCTGCATGCCGGCGAGAGCAGAAGGCAATCGCCCGGGCGGGAAACCTCCCACTGCCAGGAGGCCGCGTCTTGCAGCGTCGCGAAGCAGCGGGCCGGGAAACCCGCACGTTCGGCCAGAATCGACGCCCGGATTGTTTCGCCCGTCTGACCATAACA
>JBBDLY010000529.1:0-6838 GCA_040878585.1 Pirellulales bacterium | reverse complement strand
CCGCACGTTCGGCCAGAATCGACGCCCGGATTGTTTCGCCCGTCTGACCATAACAAGCGGCCGAGGCGGCATGACGCACGATCATCCGAGCTAGACCGCGCCAGTCAGCCCCCTTGTCACCGCCGCCGACCAGCAGGCGAAGGGGGGCGTCTAACGATTGCAAGGCGGCGATCGTCGCTTCGGGCGTGGTGGCTTGCGAGTCGTTGATGAACTTCCGTCGGTCGGCTGTGCCGATCATCTCCAATCGATGTGGCAATCCGGCGAACTCCGTAATGGCCGCAAGGGCGGCCTGCCGGTCACATCCCGCCGCACTTGCCACTTCGACGGCCAGCGCCGCGTTCCGCCGGTTGTGTTTGCCGGGCAGCCGCAGCTTAGGTAGGTCATCCGGCACGACAGTGACCACCTCTTCCGCCTGAGCATGCGCCCAACAATGCCAGGTCTCGTCCAGCGGCCCCAGAACGATCCGCTTGCTCCATGAGCGATCGGCGATTCGCTGCTTGGCCGCTCGATAGGAATCGACCGTGCCATGCCAGTCGAGGTGATTCCTCGCGAAGTTGGTGATCGCGGCAATCTCGGGCCGGGGGGAGTCGTCGTTGAGCCAGGCCAATTGAAAACTACTCAGCTCGAGCACGACGAGGTCGTCGGCACGTAGCGAGTGAACCAGCGGCAGCAGGCTGCGCCCGATATTGCCGCCAAGAAACGCCCGTCTTCCGGCGGCTCGCAGGCAGTCAGCCGTCATGGCCGCGGTGGTACTCTTGCCGTTGCTGCCGGTGACGCCGATTACGGTTGCCGGACAAGCTCGCAGGAACAACTCGATCTCAGAGGTAATTGCGACCCCCGCTTCGCGCGCCAGCCGCACCCAGCGGTCATCGGGCCTTACCGCCGGGTTGACGACCACAGTGTCCGCCGCGGTGAAATCGTTGGCGACATGCCGACCGAGTGTGAAACGTTCGACGCCGACGTCGTTCAACTGCGCAAGCGACGCCGCTAGTGCCTGTTCGTCAGCCAGATCGGTCACGGTCACCCGCGCCCCTTGTTCGGCAAGGTACCGGGCCGCCGCCACCCCGCCGCCATGACGCCCCAACCCCATCACGGTGACGCGTTTGTGCAGCATGACTGGCTTGCCAATCGGTTGTGGGCTACGATGAAAGATTACACTTAGCCGGGATTATCCACCAAGTACCTGCTAGCGAGCAACGGTAGTGTCGAGCGAATCGATTATTCTCCGCGGCGTGGAGGTTCACAACCTCAAACAGGTCGATCTCGACCTGCCGCGGCGAAAATTGATCGTCATTTGCGGGCTGAGCGGCAGCGGCAAGACCTCGCTAGCGATCGACACCCTGTATGCCGAGGGCCAGCGGCGCTACATCGAGAGTTTTTCCGCCTACACGCGTCAATTCCTGGAACGCTTGGAGAAACCCGACGCCGAGCGAATCGACGGGATTCCGGCGGCGGTGGCCGTCACCCGCAAGCAGGTCACCCAATCGAGCCGCTCGACGGTGGCCACGGCGACCGAGATTGCCGACTATCTTCGGCTGCTGTTCGCCAAGCTGGGTGAGGTCCACTGCATCAAGTGCGGACGTTTGGTGGAGCGGGATTCGCCGCAGCGGATCATCGCGGGGCTGGCGCCGGGCGGCGCGTATGGGTTGGCCGACGGCGGCCGATTTGTTATCGCCTATGCCTACGACGTTGCACCCGAGGCGACGGCCGAGGAAACGGCCGCCGCGCTGCGCGAAGAGGGTTTCCTCCGCATACTCAACGCCGGCCGCATGCTCCGGTTGACCAACGGCGACGACGCCGCACTCGATCTCGAACATCCAGTTTACGTGTTGGTCGATCGGCTTACCTCGGGGCAAACGACCGCCCAACGGCTTGGCGACTCCTTGGAGACGGCGTTCAAACTAGGACATGGCCGCCTGAAGGTGTTTGTCGAACAACCGGCGGAGCAAGCAGCGGCGGATGCAACGTCCATCGAGATCGATGGCCAGACGTGGGGGGTATTCAGCTTTAGCACGCAGTTTCGTTGCGACGACTGCGGCATCGATTACGCCACACCGGAGCCGCGGCTATTCAGTTTCAATAGTCCACTCGGCGCCTGCCCCGAGTGCGAGGGTTTTGGCAATGTGATCGACATCGACATGGAACTAGTTGTGCCCGACGCGAGCAAATCGATCCGCGCCGGCGCCATTGCCCCCTGGAACACGCCCGCCTATGCACATGAACTGGAAGAGTTGCTCGCCTTGGCGGACGACTATCACCTGCCGGTCGACGTGCCATTTTCCGAATTGAACGACGAACAGATACGGTTGATCCAAGAGGGCGTACCGGAACGGAACTTCGGCGGCTTGCACGGATTTTTCGCCTGGCTAACGAGGCGCAAGTATAAAATGCATTTGCGCGTGTTCCTCAGTCGCTGGCGAAGTTCGCGACCCTGCCCCAAGTGTGGCGGAGCGCGGCTCCGCGAGGAGTCGCTCGCCGCACAAATCGGGGGCAAGAACATCGCCGAGGTGTGCGCCATGCGGATCGACCGCTGCGCGGCGTTCTTTGACGAGCTACCGCTTGCCGAACACCATGAGCCGATCGCCAAGCACCTCTGCCACGAGATACGGTCGCGGCTGCGGTACTTGCATGAAGTTGGATTAAGCTATCTCTCCTTGGACCGTACATTGAAAACCCTTTCCGGCGGCGAGGCGCAGCGGGTGGCGCTGACTTCGGCCCTCGGTTCCAGCATGGTGAACATGCTGTACGTACTGGACGAGCCTTCTGTGGGCTTGCATCCGCGCGACGTGCGGCAGTTGGTCGAGGCGATCGAGCGATTGCGAAGCCGCGGCAACACTGTCGTCGTCGTGGAGCATGAAGAAGCGATGATCCGGGCGGCGGATCAGGTGGTCGAGGTCGGTCCCGGTGCCGGCGAACAGGGGGGCGAGATCGTCTTTCAAGGCACTCCCGCGGAGATGGAAGCGTCGCCGACCAGCCTGACCGGCGATTATCTTTCCGGCCGACGTCTGACCAACTGCCCGGCAAGGCGGCGCGACACGGAACATGGCTGGATCAAACTCTCCGGGGCGCGCGGCAATAACCTGAAGAACATCTCGATCGAGTTTCCCCTGGGCGTGCTGTGCGTGGTAACCGGCGTCAGCGGCGCCGGCAAGAGCACGCTGGTGCAGGACACCCTTTATCCGGGACTCAGCCGGCGAATGGGGAAAGACGCACCCAAGCCGCTGTCCTACGACGACCTGTACGGGGACGGACAGATCGACGACGTCGTACTGGTCGATCAAAGCCCTATCGGCCGTTCGCCGCGATCCAATCCGGTCACCTATCTGAAAGCCTTTGACGAAATCCGTTCGGTGTTTGCCAGCTCGAGCGAGGCGCGGATGCGGAACTTGACGCCGGGCCACTTTAGTTTCAACGTCGACGGCGGACGCTGCACGCACTGCAACGGCGACGGCTCGATTAGCATCGATATGCAGTTTTTGGCCGACATCTACATGAAATGCCCGCAATGCCAGGGGCGCCGCTACCGGCCGGAAATCCTGGAAGTCCGCTATCGCGGACGGAACATCGCCGACGTGCTCGACCTGACCGTGCGACAAGCGTTCACCTTTTTCCGCGGCCGGCCCAAGGTGCAATCCAAACTCAAGCGGCTGATCGATGTGGGGCTGGACTATTTGCGACTGGGGCAACCGGCCAACACCCTCTCCGGCGGCGAGGCGCAGCGGCTCAAGCTGGCGGCCTACGTCTCCGGCTCGCGACGCGGACGGACCTTGTTCGTGCTCGACGAACCAACCACCGGCCTGCACTTCAGCGACGTGGTTCAGCTCCTCGATTGCTTCGACGCACTGCTGGCCGTCGGACATTCATTAATCGTCGTCGAGCACAACCTGCAAGTGATGAAGATGGCCGACCACATCATCGACCTTGGCCCCGGTGCCGGCGACGACGGTGGCGAGATCGTATGCGAGGGGCCGCCCGAGACGATTGTTCGCTGCGAAAGCTCCGTAACCGGCCGCTACTTGGCCGGCGAACTATCGAGCGCTCCGCAAGTCGAAGCCGAGTTCACCGACGACACCTTCGAGGAAAGCGAGCACTTTTCGTGAGAGAACGATGAATCACGGTACTATCCACGACGTCGCTGAGTGGCTTGATTCCGCGCAGGTTTTCTTTGGGGAACTCAGCGCGGCCGAGGCTCGGGTGTATGTGGAGCTTGATCGGGTTGACGCCTTCGCCGATGTGGCATTGCAAGGTCAAGTCGTGGGGCCGCATAGCGACTACTCGCATACCTTGAAAACGACCGTTCCGCTTCGCGAGTTGCCGCCGGGCGAAACACGGCTTGCCGCGGCGTTTATGCCCGACCCTTGCTTCTGGACGCCCCTGTTGCCGTTCGTTTACACGTTGGATATCTCGGCAATCCGCGACGACGTGCAGGTTGCCGTTGGCACGCTGGCGTTTGGATTACGTCCATTGGGGGTGCGAGGGGACGACTTGTTCTTCGATAGCAAACGGATTGCCCTGCGTTGCGTCGACGAAACTCTTGTCACCGAGTTATCGATCGAGGCGTTTCGTGAGACGTCCACCGCGCTGCTGGTGCGCACAGCGGACGACGAACTGCTCGAAACATGTACGCGGCATGGAATCCTGGCCGTGGTCGAGTTGCCAGTCGACTTGGCGACTGCACCGGCGGCTCTGGAACGACTCGGCCGGCACGTTTCAGCCGGTATCGCCCTGTTGCGGCCGGAAGCCTTCACCGAATCGCTACTCCGCCGCAAGCCAAGAAACCTGCTGCTGGCCGCATTGGTGACCGATCCGGCCGCGGCGCCGCCGGAGGCCGACCTCATCGCGCAAGTCGCCGACTCGCCGCAGACGTTTTCCTCGACGTGGCACGACATGGCGAAACCGATCCTCGCCGTGCTAAACTCACGTGAGTCGGCGCCGGTCGAGGAACTGCGTCGCCAATGCGACGCGCTGCAAGCGGCCCTGGCCGGCCACGGACGTCTGGCCGGGTATGTAATACGCAATGGAGATGCCAGACCTTTAAGGGGCGCAACAAATTGAATGTATCTAGGATTTTGAACAGGAGGGAACAGAGAGAACGAAGAAAAGGATTCTCAGTTGTCTCCTTTTCCCTTAGTTTGCTCCAACAAAGTGACCATTGTTACGTCCGTAGCCGGATGCCGGTATAGCGTGTTTCATGTATTTTCTTCTGGGATGGTTCGTCGTTGCAGATTGCATAAACACCTGCGTGAACATGACAGACAATCCTTTTGCAATTTTAATCGACTTTTCAGGTAACAGAGCGGGGCAGAGTCAACAGAATGTGCATTTCTCCGTTTTCTTCGTTTCCTCCTGTTCCAATGGCACTGGCAGAACCTTAACGCCCTGCAACGGAGATGCCGCGGCCACCCCATAGTTGTCGACATTTGTGAACACACTTTCGAGGATTCAATACTTGTGACGTCCGCCAATTCCGATTCACCCTCGCTCGATCGTTACGTTCGCCAGATGCGGTACGCGCCATTGGGCGAGCAGGGGCAGCGGCGCTTGTGCCAGTCGCGGGTATTGCTTTGCGGCTGCGGGGCGCTCGGCTCGGTGCTGGCCAATACGCTGGCGCGGGCCGGCGTGGGGCATTTGCGGATTGTCGATCGCGACTTTCTCGAACTGAACAACTTGCAGCGGCAAGTGCTCTACGACGAACAGGACGTCGCCGCGGCGCACCGCAAGGCGATTGGCGGGGCGGAGAAGTTGCGGCGGATCAATTCGCAAATCACGATCGAACCAATCGTGGCCGACGTCAATTTTGAGAACATCGAACAGTTGGCCGCCGGCGCCGACCTGCTGCTCGATGGCACCGACAACTTCGAAACCCGGTTTCTCATGAACGATTTGTCGCTCGCCTCCGGCGTGCCGTGGATCTATGGCGGCGTGATCGGCGCCGAAGGGCAAACGATGACCATCCTGCCGGGCGAAACCGCCTGCTTGCGATGCCTAATGCAAGATACGCCGCCGCCCGGCACGACGCCGACCTGCGACACCGCCGGCATCCTGGGCGGCATCGTCAACGTGATCGCCTCGATGCAGTCGGTCGAGGCACTGAAGATCCTCAGCGGACATCGCGAACAGACCAGTCGCGTGCTGTCGATTATCGACCTGTGGAGCAATCAACTCAAGCAGATCAAGCTCGACGCCCTACGCGAATCGGGCGATTGCCTGGCGTGCAAACAAGCGGACTATGAATGGCTCAGCGGTCGGCGAGGCAGTCAAACGGCCGTGCTGTGCGGTCGCAACGCGGTTCAGTTCCGCGGCGGCGAGGGGGTCGAGGTGTCGCTCGCCGCGCTAGCCGCCAAACTCGAACCGCTCGGCGAGGTCACCCGCAATCGGTTCCTGCTGCGGGCGGCGATCGGCAAGTATCAACTCACGCTGTTCGCCGACGGCCGCGCGATCATCGGCGGCACGGACGACGTCAGCGAAGCGAAGAGCGTCTACGCACGCTATATCGGTTCCTAGTGCTTCGTGACACCTTAAACTTAGGGTGCCATGTCCACGCGCAGTTTACGAAGCATGGACATGGGAAGCGCGGACCGGGCATGCCCATGATTGGCAACTCGCCAAGTCACGTCTGTTCTCGGGAGGAATTGCCATCGTTCGTCATTCGTGATTCGTCATTCCTTCGTCATTCGGATTTCGACATTCGTCATTAATCCGCTACCGTCTCCCACGGCGGGAACAAAAACCGGGAACAAAAACACGGTAAAGCAACTTCAGCCAGATCGCCCCCTTTTGCGTAGCCCAGGATCACCCCGTTTGCCTGATCGTTACAATCGAGCCGGTTCGACGGAAC
>JBBDLY010000528.1:0-10729 GCA_040878585.1 Pirellulales bacterium | reverse complement strand
GGCTGGACGCCTTGGATTGGCAGTCGCAGGAGCGGTTGGCTGTCGAAGAGGGAGTAGAGGCGATGCGTCGTGGTGACGTCGAGGACTTTGATGAGTTTGACCGGGAATTCCGAGAGAAGAACGGCTTAGCGAAGCGCCTATGAGATACCGACTGAAGATCACCCGTCCGGCCAAGCTTGATATCTACGAGGCCTTCGACTGGTGGAGCAGGAACCGGTCCGCCGAGCAAGCGGAGAAATGGTATGAAGGAGTGTACGACGCAATGCGCACATTGAAAGTGCGTCCCGAACGGTGCGGCTTCGCGGTCGAACGAGAACTTTTTTCGGAAGGTATTCGACAACTAGCATGTGGAATTGGCCGGCGGCCGACTCATCGTATCCTATTCGCGATAAAGGATGACAAGGTTGTGGTTCTGCGGGTGCGCCATACCTCGCAGGATGCGCTAGGCCTTGACGACCTTCAACTTTGATAAGCGAACTTCACCACAAAGCAATTCCTATAGAAGTTCGCAACGCACCATGTCCCACCCAACCGCCGAATTCTGGATCGACGTCGGCGGGACGTTCACCGATTGCTTCGCCCGCTTTCCTGACGGCCAGCTCGCCCGTTATAAGCTGCTCAGTTCCGGTGCAGTCAAAGGCGCGGCTTCCATCGCCGACAATCCGACCGAACTGGTCGACTCGATTCGCCGCGGCGATCCGCGCGGCCACTGGCGCGGTTATCGTATCGATCTGCTCGACGCCGATGGCAAATCGTGCTTTACCTCTACGGTCGAACGGTTCGAGGCCGAGCGAGGTATGTTCCAGTTGGCGGCGACGGTTCCAGCCGAGTTCCTCGGGCGAACCGTCACGTATGAGATAACCAGCGGCGAGGTCGCGCCGCTGATGGCAATTCGCTACCTCCTTCGCCTGACTTTGGAGGAGACTGTTCCACCGGTCTCGCTGCGGCTGGGCACCACTCGCGGCACCAATGCCCTATTGACGCGCAGCGGCGCCCGCACGGCGCTAGTGACCACGGCTGGATTTGGCGATGCGCTATTAATTGGCGATCAACAACGCCCCAAACTGTTCGAGCTGAACATCAAGAAACGCGTCCCGCTGTTTGAGACGGTCGTCGAGATCGAGGAGCGCATCGACGCGGCGGGCAATAACCTAAAGTCTCCGCATGACGTCATCGTTCGCGCGCAACTGCGCAAACTGCGAGACGAGGGCGTTGAGTCCCTGGCCGTCTGCCTGCTGAATTCCTATCGCAATCCGCAACACGAGGAGCAGGTCGCGCGGATCGCGGGTGAACTGGGCTTCGAGGAAGTGAGCGTGTCCAGTCGCGTCTCGCCGTTGATTAAGTTGATCTCGCGTGGAGATACGACCTGCGTCGACGCCTATCTCAACCCCGTGCTCCGCAGCTATCTGGCCAGCCTGGCCGAAAAGCTCCCTGACAGCGACATCCGCATTCTATCGTCCGCCGGCGGTTTGGTGGCGGCCGACCGATTCGTGGGCAAAGACAGCATTCTCTCCGGGCCGGCCGGCGGCGTGGTCGGTTTCGCGAGCGTGGCCGAGAACGCAGGCTTCGCCCATGCCATCGGCTTCGACATGGGAGGAACCAGCACCGACGTCGCCCGCTACGACGGCGGCTACACGCTCGAATACGAAACGATCAAGGCGGGCGTGCGGATCGTCTCTCCCATGATGGCCATCGAAACGGTGGCCGCCGGGGGCGGTTCGATTTGCGGCTTCGACGGCGTGAAGCTGGTGGTCGGCCCAGCCAGCGCCGGCGCCGATCCGGGACCGGCTTGCTATGGTCGCGGCGGTCCGTTGGCGGTGACCGATATCAATCTGGCACTCGGCAAGATCGCGGCGGAGCAATTTCCCTTTCCGCTCGATCATGCGGCAATGACTCAGAAACTCGAGGCGTGCCGCAACGAAGTCCGCGAAGCGACCGGAACCGACTACACGACGATCGAGCTGGCCGACGGTTTTCTCAAGATTACCAACGCCAACATGGCCGCCGCTATTTCGTCGGTGTCGATCGCCCAAGGCGTCGACCCGCGCGATTACGTCCTGGTCGCCTTCGGCGGCGCGGCGGCGCAACATGCCTGCGCCGTGGCGCGAGAACTAGGCATCCGCCAAGTGCTCAATCACCCGGACGCCGGCATTCTTAGCGCCTACGGCATCGGACAGGCGAACGTCACGCGGTTTGCCAGCGCCGGTGTCTACAAGCCCTACAGTAGCACCGCATTCACCAGCCTGGAACAGCGCTTTGTAGAACTAGCCGCTGATTGCCGTCGACAGATCGAAGCCGAAGGCATCAGCCCCGATCAGATCACCGTCCACCGCGCGCTCGATCTGCGCTATGTTGGCTACGACTCGGCGCTATCTGTCGCCGAGCCACAATCCGGCGACTATGCCGCAGCCTTTGCCGACCAGCATCAACGCCGCTACGGCTATATCCATGAAAGCCGCGAATTGGAAATCGTCGCCGCCAGGGTCGAAGCGGTCGGGCATTGCCGCCAGACGGTCGAACCTTCGCGACGCGTTGAAACGCGGCGCATCGAAGCCGAGCAAACCCGCACGGTCTACTTCGACGCGGCGCCGCATCGGACGCGGCTCTATGAGCGAACGAACTTGAAGCCGGGCGATTTGGTCGCCGGACCGGCGGTTGTCCTAGAACCGATGTCGACCACGGTGGTCGATCCCGGCTGGCAAGCGGAGGTGCTTACCGGAGGGGAGTTGCTACTGACCGACGCGACCGAGAACCAATCGGCCGTTGTTGAAACCGAGGCCGATCCGGTGATGCTGGAGATATTCAACAACCACTTCGCCAGTATCGCCGAGCAGATGGGCATCACGCTTCGCAATACGTCAATCAGCGTCAACGTGAAGGAGCGGCTCGATTTCAGTTGCGCGTTGTTCACGCCGGAAGGCCACCTAGTCGTCAACGCCCCGCACATCCCGGTCCACTTGGGTGCGATGGGGGAAACGGTGCGGTGCATCATCGCGGACAATCCGGCGATGCCGCCAGGCGACGTGTTTGTCACCAACGATCCCTATCGAGGCGGTTCGCACCTGCCGGACGTGACCGTCGTGACCCCCGTCTATAGCGACGAAGGTCAATTGTTGTTCTTTACGGCCAGCCGCGCGCACCACGCCGAGATTGGCGGCGTGACGCCTGGCTCGATGCCCCCCTTCTCTCGCAATCTGGCGGAGGAAGGCGTGCTGATCAGTAATTTCCGCCTGGTCGCCGCCGGCGCGTCGCGCGAGGCACAACTGCGCGAGTTGCTGTTGGCGCCCCCCTACCCTACCCGCTGCGTGGAGGAAAACCTGGCCGACGTCGCCGCCGGGGTCGCGGCCAATCGACAAGGGGCGAACGACCTGCTGCGGTTGATTGAGAAGTTCTCCCTACCGGTCGTGCAAGCGTACATGCGCCACATACAAGACGCCGCCGAACGCAAGACGCGGCAAGCGCTCGCGCGAATGGCCGACGGTGAACATGCTTTCGAAGACTGCTTGGACGACGGCACGCCGATCCGCGTGAAGATTACAGTCGCTGGCGACCAAGCGACCATCGACTTCACTGGAACCGGACCCGTCTCGGCGGGCAACTTCAACGCCAACCGGGCAATCGTGACTTCCGCGGTGCTCTATTGCCTGCGATGCCTGTTGCAGGAAGAGATTCCGCTGAACGAAGGCGTGCTGGCGCCGGTCGAGATCGTGCTGCCACAATGTCTGCTCAATCCCGTGGCCGGGGCTTCCAGCCCCGGCAAGATGAAGTCGAAAGACTGCCCGGCCGTGGTTGGCGGCAACGTCGAGACTTCGCAACGGGTGGTCGACTGCCTGCTCGGCGCGCTGCGATTGGCGGCGGCCAGCCAAGGGACGATGAACAACCTGATTTTCGGCAATGATCGCTTCGGATACTACGAGACGATCGGCGGCGGCGCCGGGGCGACGGCGGACTCGGTGGGTGCCGACGCGGTGCATACGCACATGACCAATACGCGGCTGACCGATCCCGAGGTGCTGGAGTCGCGCTATCCGGTTCGTCTTCGAAAGTTCGCGATTCGTACCGGCTCCGGTGGCCAAGGCCGGTGCCGCGGCGGCGACGGCATCATTCGCGAGATCGAGTTTCTGGAACCGTTACAAGTGTCATTGCTGACGCAGCGGCGGGGAAAGTGCCGGCCCTATGGAATGGAAGGAGGCGAGTCCGGCGCCGCCGGTCTCAACGAAGTGGTCCGACGCGACGGTCGGCGCGAGACGCTCGATGCATCGGCGCAAGTTCAGTGCGAAGCCGGAGACGTGCTTCGCATCGAAACGCCTGGCGGCGGCGGCTGGGGCGAGCCGTAATGACATCGAGTGGAATGCGGTTACGCCGCTCGCGGCCTGTAGTGCGTGCGAATCTCGGGCGGCTGACGAGCGGCAAGCACTTCGACGATTCGATCGGCCGCCCTGTTCGTGGCGCCGCCGTGGGCAATCCGGTCGCGCAATTCGCGCAGTTCTCCCACCCGTTTTTCGCGGGCGGAGTCATCTTGCAGCCAATGCAGCGCATGGCGGGCGACCTCGTCGGTCGCGTCGCCCGAGGTCAGGTATTCAGGGAACAGCACTCCGGCGTGCTCCGGATCGCCGTCGCGATAGGGAGCTATCTGCCGAGGGAAGATATCCTGGCTGTTCAGCAGGTTGACCAGCGTAATGTACTTCACCCGGCGAAACTTCTTTTGCAGCGCGTTGCCGAGCTTGCTGACGTGATAATGAATCACCGTTGGTTTGGCATGGTAGAGCAACTCGAGCGACACGCTGCCTGAGACGGCCAGACAGCACTCGGCCGCATGGATCAGTTCGCCCGTGCGGCCCACATGCACCTCAATCGGCAGCTTGCTGCCGACGATCATCCGACGAGCGTAATCCGCCTGGTGCGGTTTGAAGCTGGCGATCGCGAACCGGGTGGCCGGTTCGACCGCGTGAATCTTCTCGGCCGCTTTCAGGAACCAGTGCAGGTTGTGTTCCACCTCCTGGGTTCGCGAGCCGGGCAAGATGACGACCAGTCGTCCCGGCTTCGCCTGCTGCCGGGCGATGAAAGGTTGATCGAGTCGCTGCTGCGCCACCTCGTCGAAATAGGGATGCCCAATAAACTGCGCATTGCAGCCGCGCTGGGCATACCACTCGGCCTCGAACGGCATGCTGCAGAGCACGTGATCGACGAACCGCCGCATCTTTCGCACCCGCCATGTGGCCCACGCCCAGACTTGCGGCGGCGCGAAGTAGAACACCGGGATGCCGTGCGCCTTGGCCCGCCGGGCGATCCACCAGTTGAAACCGGGGTAGTCGATCAGCACGACGGCGTCGGGCTTGTGATGTCGGAAGTAGCGATCGGCGCGGCTGGCCAAGTTCCAAAACTTGTCGAGATTGACGATTACCCGTAACAGCCACATCACGGCCAGCTTGGTAAGATCCTCGTGCAGTTGGCAGCCCGCCGCCTCCATCTTGGGCCCGCCGTAGCCGACCGGCTCCAGATCGGGACAGCGCCGCCGCAGCTCGCGAATCAGGTTGGCCCCATGTAGGTCGCCGCTCGGTTCGCCCGCGGAGAAAAAAATCTTCATGGTTGGATATTGCTTAACAGTAAGCCGATCCCGATGGGGAGGGACGTTGCAATACAAATGGGATCGAGCGCCGCTTAGTATCTCAGAATTGCCGCCGACTCTAAAGTGCAATTTGCCTGTAACGTGACCGATGCTCCCAACGTCGGCGGGACGCTAGCAGCGTCCCCCACGTGGCTAAGTTTCCAGCTCACTCAACTCTTCCGCCCCGCGGAGCGTGTGGCGCGGCTCTTCCAGTGTGAAGGAGAGCAGCGCCCCGGTGAGAATCAGCAGGGCGCCGCCTCCCAGCACCACCTCGAAGCCCGCGGCGTCGACCAGCCAGCCGGCCAGCGGCGACAGCATCGGCGGCAGCGCCAGGCAGAGACTCAACGTGCTGAGGTACTTGGGGTGATCCGCCGTCTTGCTGATCTCCAGGGTGTAATTCAGTAGCACCTTGAACGTAACCGGGGTCATGCCGAGCATCCCGAAAACCAGCCAAAACCAGCGATCGCCGAAAGCGCCTTGTCGCGACAGATACAGCGCCAGCAACGGCGCCATGGCATTGACGAATAGGGCCAGGTGGAGAATCAGCCGGTTGCCGCGGCGATCCGCCAACGGGCCGACGAAGATGCTGAACAGCCCCACCCCGGCGTTCTGGACAATCACCCAGATCATCAGGTGATTGAGCGAGTTGCCCAACCGCTCTCGTGCGAGCGCCTGATAGTGGGGAAACAGCATCAGCACCACTCCAAACAGCATGGCGACCACGGCCAGACGGCGAAAGTTGGCGTCGATACAGAGCACTTCCCAGGCGTCGCGGAAGCGTCCGCGGCTCGGTTTGCGGTCGGGATCATCCCCATCGGCAAACTCTTGCAAGGCGGCCGAGGCGATCGCCGCCAGCACGAAGAACCCGCCAGTGAAAGCGAAAATCATCGTAAAGCCGCTCTTTGGCGTCGCCAGCCAACCCCCCAACAGCCACCAGGCGGCGGCGATCGACAAGACCGATCCAATGGTGGTGGAAACCATCAACAGCCGACCTCGGCGGTTGGGCCGCACGAGTTTGCCTTGCAGCGTCCCACCGGCGAGTTGAGCCAAGCCGGTACAAGAGAAGAACAGCCCATACAGCAGCAGGAAGGCCGCCGGCATCCACGGCCGCGGAACGCCGCCCGCGAAGTACCACATGGCCGCCAACACAAGAAACGTGGCGGCCATCATCAATTGAAAGATCACCAGCGCCCATTTTTTCCGCGGCATCGAGCGTAGTCGTTCGGAGAACAAAACCGGCGGCACGCTCTGGCCGAAGCGATTCATCGCCGGCAGGCAGCCGCGGATCCAGCCGGCCCCCGCGATGATGTCGAGAAACGCCGGCATAATGATGCTCTCGGTCTTGAATATCCAACCGATTCGCAGCAGAACCTGGTAAGCCGTCAGAGCGAGGAAATTGCGACGCCGCACCGGCTGGGCGCCATAAGGATGCCGCGCGTCGAATGCGCCGGTCGGAGACGGTTCTTGCTGTGGCTGGGACGTTTCGTCGATTCGCGCGGTATCCGTGGTGAGATTCATGCAGAAATTATAGAACAGCGGCAGGCCGAGAGAAGCGGCGCGCCGGTGAGAGCATGCCGTGCGCTATTCCTTGGCGAGCAGCATTTGCAGATAACTGCGCCGTTCCACTTCGGACAGTTGCAACGACTCGGCCAGCGATAGCACCGCCCGTTCAGCCGCCGCGAAGTCGTCGCTTAGGGACACAATTTCCAGTTCGATGAAATCTCCCAGGCCGACCACGTGGTCGACGGCGACCTCGACCTCCATGTCCTGCCATCGCATGCGCCCCGTGCGGCGTTGCTTTTCTACCATGCGTACCGGCTGAAATCCCAACGCCAGCAACAACTCGCGAAACTCCCCGCGACCCGCTTCACCGGCGGCGATGCCAACCTCGATTTCGCGGCGGGTTTTGGTCTGGGCGCTTTGTTTCGGCCCTTTGTAAGTGACGCGATTCGCCTCGTCGCACGAGCGAATCCGCAACGCCTCGTCCGTGCGGGCGAAATCTCGGCCTGGATGCGCGAAATACTCGTCTCGCTGGGTCTGCTTTCCGCCGAGTTCAAGCGACCGAGCGGTCAGCCTGGACAACACGGCCGCGAGATCGGCTACGCGAAACTTTTGTTCGACTTCGAGCGACATCCATGGCCCCCGGCCGCGACAGTCTATTCTGGCAGTTGAACTTCTGCATCGGCGTCGAGCAGCGGGTCGACCGTGTCGTCGTCGGAAGGCTCGACTCCGTTTCTCCGTTGGCGCTGCTCCTCGCGTCGTTTGAGATCTTCGACACTGTCGGGAATCAAGCCGATCAGGCCGCCCCCCTGGCGCTCGATATCTTCCAGTTCGCGATCCTGCATCTCCGCGGTCGATTGACCGCCGCGGGCCTTGAGCAGACTGGCGACTTCGGCGTCGCCGTCGACCATGTCCAGCGGTGTGCGGCCGAGCCGGTTGGGTGCGTTGACGTCGGCGCCGTTCTCAATCAAAAGCTCGATCAACTCGATTCGCTGGCTCCGGTCGATTCCGCCCGAGGGTACCTTGAGCATGGTAATCGCGACATGCAGCGGCGTGGTTCCGCCGGCAACCTGGTTCACGTCCGCCTCGTGGGCGATCAAGATACGGGCCATTTCTAGATCGCCGCGAGTGGCCACCCTTTGCAGTAGGCAAAACTCGTCGTTCTCGGCGTCGGACAATTTCTGGACGAAATTGGGGTCCGCGCCGTCCTGCAGTTCGCGGGTTGCTGCTTCTGCGTCGCCTTGATTGATGGCTTGCAACAGCCGATCGTCCGGGGTGAAGGTGATGTCGGTCGGTACTTCGGTGTCCGTGCGAGTTTCGCAGCCAACCGCGCCCAGGCAGAACGCCAGCACCGCCAGGTGCAAGGGAAATAGCTTCATGGATGGTTTTATCGCGATGAGGTGAGAATGGTATGGTAGAGGAGAATAAGTATGATAGAGTCTTGGGAACCGGCTCAGAGTGCACGAACGATCTCCACCACGGAGATTTGCCCTTGGCCGTTGAACACGCCAAACTGAATGCCGGCGGCTCCAACGACTCGTCCTTGGCCGCTTACGTTAATTATAGCGTCCGAACCGTGAAGGTAGAAACCGCAATCGCGGATTTCCCGTTGGCCGTCATTTGTTCGAAAAAGTAGGTAAAAGTATGTTCCCAGACGATGCCGTGCCGCAACGCGGCGGCGCGACCAGTGCGGTGCTGACGTTGTTCGGATTGATCATGGTGGCCCTGATCGGCGTTTCCTTGGCAGCACTGTTTCTTTCCAGGCAATCGGATCGAACGCCCGGCGAAGCCACCAGCCATCAGGCGGTCGGGCTGCCGATGCCGGGCCTGCGTGTGCAGCCGATTGACGATCTGGCTACGAACGTCGATCTGGTTGACGTCGCGGGCCAAGTGGTGCTTGTGAACTTCTGGGGCACATGGTGCCCCCCCTGCCGAACGGAGCTGCCCCACATGGACGCGTTGTACAAACAGTATCGCGATGATCCGCGGTTCCGCCTGTTCGCCGTGAGTTGCGGAAACGGTTCGAGTGAAAATCTGCCGGAATTGGCCGAGGAGACTGCCGGATTCCTGAAGCACTTTGGCTATGATCTGCCGGCCTACGTCGACGCCGACTTCGCCACTCGGCAAATGCTCGCCGCCGATCCGCGATACATCCCCGAGTTTGCCTTTCCAACCACCGTAGTTGCCGACGCAAATGGAATAATTCGCGCGGTCTGGGTCGGGTATCGACCTGGATTCGAGGACGAAATGGCCGCGGAAGTGCGAAAACTGCTCGCCGAAACGACGCCGGAAGCGGATCCGCTCTAACGATTCGCCGCCGGCTGGCCGTCCAGTCGGGTTTTCATCTGTTGCGCCGCCGCGACGGCTGCGTCACCCTGTAGCGCGCCGCTGACGGCTACCCGCTCCGCGCCAGCCGCCATCACGTCCGCAACGTTTTGCTCGTCGATCCCGCCGATGGCGAACCACGGCAGGCGGATCTCGGTGGCGACCTGTCGAATAAGCGGTAAGCCTGGAAAATCATCGAACTGCTTGGTGGCGCCGGGGAACGTCGGTCCGACGCCGATGTAGCTCGCCCCCTCCAGCACCGCTTGGCGAGCTTGCTTGATGTCGTGTGTCGATACGCCCACCAACCGCTCGCCGCCCACGATGCGGCGAACGTCGGAGACCGACAGTTCCTCCTGTCCCACATGCACGCCGTCGGCGTCGCACAGCGCGGCGATGTCGGCCCGATCGTTGACGATAAATAAAACGTCCGTTTGCCGCGAGATGCTGCGCAACATTTTCGCCCGCTCGATCAACTGCCGATCTGTCGCCATTTTGTCGCGGAGCTGCACGACGTCGACGCCGGCACGGAGCACCGCTTCGATCGCTTCCGGTGGTTCGGTTGCGGGCGTTAGCCAGCAGAGCCGAGCACTGGAAAGTCGCCGGCCGGCATCGACCGACAGCAGCGTCGCTTTCTCCAGCGTGTAGCCGCGATAGCGAAGCGACTCCAGCGTGGGAGCGGCGTCCGGCGGCAGCAAGCCAAAGCCGGCAAGCAACTTGGCCGATTCCTCCATGCCGCGGAGCGATTGCTTGAGACGTTCGAAATTTGCCCGCAACAGCGCGTCAATGTCGGCTCTCGCCTGTTCCGACTCGGTCGAGATGCGCGTGCCGACGTCGTGGATCGTATCCCGAGCGGCGAGCCGCTCAGCCGCTGGCAGCAAGGCGGCCACTTTTGCCAATTCGTGCCGCAGAAGTTTCCATTGTTCCGTCAGCAGTGGATCATCCAGGGCGAACCGAGCCACGTCCTCAACCACACGAACCGCCTCCAGCGCGCGATTCGTGCTGGCATCGAAGATCCGCATCGCGGCAAATCGATCACTGGAGTGGGGCATGGGGTGAGCGGCCAGGGTTCAGGGTTCAGGGTTCAGGTTGAACATTCCATATCCACCATGCAACATCCACCATGCAACATCCACCCTGCAACATGCAACATGTGTTCATTGTACGTTCGATACTTCGCTTGTCGTAGCACCGCCGGCTGGCTACAATGCCGCCGTTTCGGCCAGCGGCCGGGCTGGCTGGACGCGAGGGAGCGGTGCGGATGAAGAGACACGATTGGGCATATTTTTGCTGGCCGGG
>JBBDLY010000527.1:0-10730 GCA_040878585.1 Pirellulales bacterium | reverse complement strand
TGCTGGCCCTGATCGGCGTGCTATTGCCAATGATGCTGGTCGAATGGGGCTATTCCGTTTGGGTCACGATACCGGTGTTGTTACTGCTTGCGCTGACGATCGGATTGGTCCACGGCCTGCTGATCACGCAACTCAACTTGCAGCCGTTCGTCGTGACGTTGTGCGGGCTGATGATCTATCGCAGCGTCGCTCGCTGGATCGGCAACGATACCTCGCAAGGCTACGGCACCGGCTTCGACGAACTGCGGCAACTTTCGCTTGGCGGTCTTCCGCTGTTTGGCGGCTACGTAATACCCTGGCCGCTGGTGGTGATGATCGTGCTGGGGATCGTCTCGGCGATATTTCTGAACTTGACCATTTACGGGCGGTATTTGCTGGCGTTAGGACGCAACGAACAAGCGGCCCGCTACAGCGGCATCAACACGAAGGCGCTGGTGGTTGCCGCCTACGTGATCTGTTCCGGTTTCGCCGGCATCGGGGCGATCCTGTTTGCGCTGTTCATCGATTCGGTCCAGCCCGCCACGCATGGAAATTTTTATGAACTCTACGCCATCGCCGCCGCCGTGCTGGGGGGATGCAGCCTGCGGGGGGGCGAGGGATCGATTCTGGGCGTCATCATCGGCGCGGCCGTAATGCGATTTCTGGCCAACGCCAATACGCTGCTGGGTGGCAGCAATTCTCTGGAGCCGCTAATCATCGGCCTGGCGTTGCTGATTGCCGTGCTGTCCGACGAGTTCCTGCGACGCATCTTCGCCCACCGCCGCCGCGCCGCCGACGCCAAACGGCTGAGCGAGGGCGCAGGGTAAGGAATCACTTAATAATTGCTACCGTGTTCCTTCCGCAGTTTGAACAGGAGAAAACGGAGAGAACGAAGTAGAATTTCTCTGTTTCCTCCTTTCCGCTCCGTTCACTCCCAACGAGTTCAGCGGAGATACGCAGTCAGTCAGTTGAGTTCATAAAAGGCGATACGCAGACCGAGGGATTCGTACCAAGCACCATGCCATACTTGAACAACTGCAATACACGCAGTTCAAGGTAAACGGTTCGTCATTTCTCGTAATCCGAATCAAGCAGACGAGGCGACGACTTGTCAGGGAACTTCAATTGCTGGGCAAGGATCGTATTGATCGTGACGGCGAACTTCACAATAGGGAAACAGAGCCGACGGAGACAACGGAGCTACAAATGCTCAGTTCTCTCCGTTTCCTCCTGTTCAAACCGCCTCTGGGGCTGGCTTGCAATCGGGCAAGCCGAATTCGGAAGTTCTTCTTGAGCCGCTCCTAAGTGGTGCTCATGACTCCCGCGACGGATATAACCGCAATGTATCGGAATCGCCGCGGCGGGCCAGCGGCGGTTCCGGCCGCGGCTCGGGCGGATCGGACTCCTCGCGCCGCGCGACTTCCAAATGCCGCACCCGCGACGTGGTGTCGAGCATCGCCTCGGCCTCTTCCAGCAGTTGTTCGCAAAGTTGCTCGTCGTTCAGTTCATCTGTCGCCGCCGCGCATTGCTCACTTCCGAAGTTGACCGTGCGCGCAACCAGGAACAGCGGACGCCCGCGAACCTGGTCGTAGATTCTCGTCACGTACTCGCCCAAGATGCTGATTCCCAACGCGTTGACCGCGCCGAAGAAGCTGGCGGTCAACACGTGCGACGTCCAGCCGGGGATGGCCCAGTCGGTGAACAGTTTGCAGAAGATCGCGAATCCGCTCAACGCGGCGAACACGGCAAAGGCCGTCGCTCCAATCAGATAGAACATGGCCAGCGGCATCGACGAGAACGAAAAGATCGCCGACTTCGCCAAACGGCATAGTCCCCGCAGCGAAACCCTGGGGTGTTCGTCGTAGCGCGCGCGGCGTTCGACAACGATCCCTTGCTGGCGAAAGCCGACCCAGCTTCGCAGGCCCGGCAAATAGCGATCTCGCTCGGGCAATTGGATCAGCTCATCCGCCACTCGGCGATCGACCAGGCCGAAGATGCCGGCGTCTTGCGGGATCGGCGTGTCCGCCACCCGAGTGAGCAGCCAATGAAAGCCGCCAAATAACATCCGTTTCACGGCGGACTCTTTGCGTTTGGTGCGCTGCGCGTAGACGACGTCGCAGCCGTCGCGCCAAGCGTCGACAAACAACCGAATGGCCGCTGGATCGTCTTGCAGATCGGAATCCATCAGCACGATGCAGTCGCCGCAGGCTCGCGACAGGCCCGCTTGCACCGCCGCCTGATGGCCGAAGTTGCGCGCCAGGTGGACGACCTTGATCGCCCGGTTCCGCGCGGCGAGTTTGTCGAGCAACGCCCCGCTGCCGTCGCTGGAGCCGTCGTTGGCGAACACGATCTCGTAGTCGACTTCCAGCAAGTCGAGCTGTGCGGTCAGTTCCTCGACCAACGGCTCGATTACCTCGGCTTCGTTATAGACCGGCATCACCACGCTGAGCCGCGTCGTGCCGGGGGGAGGTCGTCGCGCGTTGATGTTGCCGAAGTCGTCGGTACTCATGCTGATTTCCGCTGATCGGTACGGTTTCGCCAAACGGAACAACCGTGCGACACCCAAAGCAAGACTAGCCCACAAGCGGAGAGCAGCGCGCCGTACCGCAGACTGGCCGGACGAAATCGCAGTTCGACGCGGCTGGCGCCGTCAGGAACCTCAACACCGATAAAATCGCCATAGACGCGCAACACCTCGCCTGGTTGGCCGTCGATACGCACTTGCCAGCCGGGATGGAAGCTTTCGGTGAGAATCAGCAACGCATCGCCCTGTGACCGCACGGCCAGCTCGACGTCCCCCGGACGATCGCGAACGATGCTCGACTCGCCCACTGCCCGGCCGGGCTCGGCTGGGCCGCTCAGTTCCAGCGGCGATTCGACCAGCGCGATCTGGCGGGGATCGATGGTGAGCAGATCCTTGGCCGGGTCAGCGGTTGCGAGTGCTTCGCCGACGAGCCAAGTGCGCGGCAGCCGATTGTCGATTCGTACAAAGCCATTCTGCCTCTGCAAAGCGTCTTTACCAGCGCCGAGAACTTCACGATACTCCGCGACCCATTCGACTCCGGCCAACTGCAGTGCGGCAAGCTGCGAGTAATCGAGCGACTGCCGCGGAGTCAGGCCCGCGTAGCCGTCGATTCGGCGGCGACCGGTGAGTGTCGATTCGTTACCGGCGAATCGTTGCGAGTCGCGCGCATTCAACGCAATTCGACCTTCGCTCTCGGGTATGTTCTCGGCAACGACGTCTGGCTGGCGATAAACGGCGTAGGTCAATCCATACAGTCCCCAATCGACCGCCGCCAACAGCGCCAAGGCGTACAGTGCCGCCACGTTTCGGCGGGCGGCCAAGGTGACCAGGCCGACTGCCAGGGCGAGCAGCGCGGGACCGGCGACTACCAGCGGCCAGGCGGCGGCATGTTCCGGCCATCTCCAGCAGGCCAGCAGTCCGGCGGCGATGCTCGCCAGTAGCAGAGCGCTGGCGGCCCCGGGCCATTTCGACTTTGGGGAGTCTAGCGAGGACGGGGCGGCGAGTCGTTGGACCAGACAATACCAGGCGATGGCGGCCAACACTGCCAGAGCGAACTGAAACAGCACGATCATCCGGCAAGGAAAACGAAACTTACCGACGACCGGCAGCCAGGTTTGCACCTGATAGAGCAAGCCATATTCACCAAAAGCCATCCACAGGGAGAGTACGGCCAGGGCGACGGCCGCCCCGGCGAGCGGTCGCAGTCGTCCCGCCAGGGTCCAATTGCAGCCCAGCCAGACGACTAGCGCCAGCGTCGCGCTGCCGGCGTAGAGTCCCAGTTCGTGGGTGTTGGCCCCCACCACGCGGTTCTCAAAGGCATAGGGCGCGACAAGTTGCAACAGATTCAAGGGATGGAGCGAACCGCTGGCGGCCGACCCCGCGCTCCAATCGGTCCGCACCGAGTGCTGCAAGGCGTCGTAAGTCGGCAGCAGTTGCACTCCGCCGATCAACAGGCCGATCGCCGCGGCGAACGCCAGCCAACCGGCCCGCCGCCGGATGGTGGGGCGCCAACATAGATACAGGCGAAAACCGCACAATCCGACGACGGCCAACAGGCAGATCCAGACGTATTGCGGATAGCCCAACAATATCTGCGAAGCAATCAGCAGCGAGAACAACAGCCTTACCCAGCGGCGTCGGCCGGCGGATTCCGAACCGAGGGCCACATCGGCGCTCCACAACAGCCAGGGCAGATGAGCCACCACGCCGATGGCGTTGACATGCACGTAATGCAGCAAGTTGAATCCGCCGAAGCTGAAGGCCGCCGCGCCGAACAGCGCGGCGGAACGATCCAACTTCCAGTGCCGCAGCAAGACGAACATGCCCAGCAGCAGGACCGGATAATGAATCCAGACCTCCAGCCGGAATGCCGCGTCCACCGGCAGCCAGCGATAGAGGGTCAGGTGCCAGGGGTGGTAACCCCCCAGTTGCCCCTCGCCGGTGAGGTACATGCCACCGAAGATTTGCGGCCACCAATCGAACGACTCACCGGCGGCAAGCTGTTGTGAGTAGAACACCCGCAAGGGATAGTGGAACGCACCCAGGTCGTCCGCCGTCGGCAATCGTCCCAGCAAGCTCGGCGCAGCCAACGCCAGCAGCATCGCGCAGCACAGCACTCCCCACAGGCAAGCGAGCGGCGGTTGTTTCTGCCGGGCGGCGATACAGAGTTGGGCGTTGCGGTGCATGAGGGCAATTCACGAGGATACGCGATACCCAACCATAGCTTGTTCGCCGCATCTGGGAGGTGCGTAGCGATTGTAGCGGTTGTGCCCGCGGCGACAGGCCACGCCCGGGGCGAATCGAGCAACGATTCGGCCAGCCCGGCGACGCGTGACATAAGGTTCAGGCAGTGAAGTCCGTTGCCTGAACCTAGCACTAGACCCCCCGCCATGCACTCTCGGGATGAACGCGCCCAATTCGACGGTCGACGGTACCTTGCCGCGGGATGTGTGTTGGCGCTGCTGCTGGGCACGGCGGTGTTGTTTCGTATCGACGGACTTGGCAACGTGCCGGGGGTCAACGGCGACGAAGCCTGGATGGGCGTCCAAGCCGAGTCGCTGCTGCATGGCGAGACGGTCCAGTGGCGCACGCCGACGGGCAACCTGCTCAACCCGTTTCATTTCGCGCCGCAGGTCGTGTTGCACGCGGTGGGCGAACCGTCGATTGCGCTGCTGCGAACAACTGCGATGGTGAGCAGTCTGCTGGCCATTGGGCTGAACTTCTGGCTGGCAAGCAGGGTGTTCGACTTGCGGGTGGCGATTGTTTCGTCGGCGTTGCTGACGTTGTTGCCAATCAACATCGCCTACGCTCGATTCGCCTGGGACGCCAGCCAGTCGGTGCTGTTCACACTGCCGGTCGTCTACCTGCCGTTGTTGGCGCTGCGCGAGCGACGCTGGAAGTATTGGCTGCTGGCGGCGATCTGTTTTGTGGCCGCCCTGCTGGTGCATCCGACAAACATCTTCGTGGCCCCGATGCTGTTGACGCCAGTTGTCGTCGCCGTCGGGCCGAGAGTCGCGGCGATGTGGAGGCATGGCGAATATCGACTGCGGTTGGTTGCGGTTATGGGGATCGTGTGCGTCGTAACAATGGTCGGCGCCGTGCTGCTTCGCTCGTGGCTGCAGGTGGCCGCCGGCCGGATGTTCGACCTCGCGCAATGGCGTGCGTTCAGTGTGCTGTACCTCGATTTTCTCTCTGGCACGACGATTTACCAATTTGTGAGCGGTACGTCGGACGGAAGCGACTGGGCGGCTGTCGTGGGCCGATTGCTCGTATTGGGCGTGTTGTCCGCCGCGGCCGTGGGATTCGCAAGGCAATGGAAAAACAGCGGTTCGCGGCAGCAGTCGCTGTGGGGGCCATCGCTGCTGGGGCCGTTGCTGCTGGGCTACGCGGTCTCACTGCTAGGGTTCTTTCTGGTTGCCGGACCGGAAGCCATTCAACCGCACTACGAGCGGTACGCCATGGTGCTGATCCCCGGCTTGGTCGTGCTCGTGTCGGTCGGCCTGCAAGTATGGCTGTTCCCGCCTGGCGCACGTTCCGCGGCGGTGTTCCGCTGGTCGGCTCTGACTGTGGCCGCATTGTGGCTGACGACGTTTCATCTGAATTATCTGTCGAGCATGCGCTCCACCGGCGGCGAGTCGCACCTGGCGTTTCGCACCGCGGGCGTCGATCCCAAGGAAGCCGCGCTGCGGGAAATCGTTGCTTCCGGAGACGGCAGATCGCCGATCGTAATCGTGGCCGGCCAATGGTGGAATTATTGGCCGCTGAAGTACCTGGCCTATCGTTATCCGCACGTCGAGGTGATCGGATTGGATCAGGCGGAACAGCTTGCGGCGGAACTCGTCGCGGGTGATCGAGCGGACCGCATTTGGTTTGTCGAGTTCCACGGCAGCCCCCAGCAGTTGGCGGTGCAGGCACGGCTGCGATCATCCGGCTTCGAGATTCACGAGACCACCTTTAACGATTATGGCGGCGCCCCGGTGGTGGGTGTCTTGCAGCCGCGGGCCGTGGAATAGCCCCGCCGTCATCTCTCCGTGCCGACGGAAAAGAATTCTCGGAAATCTTTTCAGAATTGTTAAAGCCGCAAATTTGACAACTGGTGAATCGGAACTAGCTTTCTATTAGAAGACAAGTGTGATCCACACGAGTCTTCCGCGGTGAGCCGCTTCCACTGGAAGTTGCTTGCGAAATGTTCCTTTCTGCATGACCATTCGGTTTACGTCTTGGTGATCTGGTTGGGGATCTTTCCGTACCGCGAGAGCCTGTAGCCTCTCGTCCTCGATAAAGGCTACCCGTCGCAAGGCGGGACGCAAAGTCTAGGGTCGATCGTTCGTATCGATAGCCGGACTGCCGAAGGGACCAGGTCGGGAAACCGGCCGCCCACTGTCGAGTTGTAGGGGTTCTAACTTAATCGTGGGCAGTTCGGATCGGTCACGCAGGCACGCGCCTCGGCGCGGACCGGTCCATGCCTTTGACTGTTGAAGAACGATTCGTGCTCGGCACGGATCGGAACCTGGAGGAATCCCATGAAGAATCTAGCCCTGAAAGTGCAACATTTCCTCGTTTCGGAAGACGGCCCCACGGCCGTGGAGTACGCTGTGATGCTGGCGCTGATCGTGATTGTTTGCTTGACGGCGATCAACTCGATCGGAACCAACGCCAACACGACCTTCACGAACGTCGCCAACAGCATCGGCGGCGGCGATTGAACCTAGTCGTTTCCGCAGTCACACGACAGCCAAGCCCGGCACGGTCTCGTATCGTGCCGGGCTTGGTGCTTTTTGGGGATGGGCAACAATAAAAAATCCATGCCCCGCATTCCATTTTCTGACCTAGAGTTGAGTAGCGATAGTAGCCCGCGCTTGCCGTATAAGCCGGGAATGAACCACTTTGATGAATCGAACGAACCATGTATCTGGGTATCCCCGCGGAATCGATTGTCGGCGCTTGGGAGTTGCTGACGGTTGTCCTCACAACGGCCATGGCCGCACTGCACTGGCTGCTATTTGCCCGCGGTTGATCCGCGCGGTGTAGGCGGCGTTGCAGGGGGAAGGCGCGGCGACTCGACAAGAAAGGCAACAGCAATGGACTGGGGATTGATCCAATCGGTGTTGGTAAAGAGCTGGCCCGTGTGGCTGGTAACGGTCACGCTGATCGTGGCCGCCGTGATCGACGGCTGGGCGCTGAAGGTTCCCAATTGGATTACGTTTCCGCTCATAGCCGGCGGCTGGCTCTATTGCACCATCGTCGGCGGCTGGGGCGGACTCGGCATGAGCCTGCTTGGCACTGCGGTCGGATTGGCACTGTTGTTGCCAGCATACGCCATCGGCGGCATGGGCGCCGGCGACGTCAAGCTGCTGGCCGGGGTGGGGGCCTGGATGGGCGCGACCACTACGTTCTATGCCTTCTGTTTGTCGGCCATAATTGGCGGGGTGATCGCCGTCGGCATGGTGATGTTCGCCGGTCAATGGCACAAGCATAAGGGGCAGTTCTTTTACATGATTAACGAGTTTCTTACCGTTCGCGATCCCAGCCGCCTGGCCGAGATCGCGGCGGAACGCAAGAGCCGGATGATGCTGCTGCCGTACGGCATTCCGATCGCCATCGGCACCATCGTCTATTTCGCCATTAGTGGGATGTTGACCGGCGGAGCATAAACACCCAAGCGTCGGTCGGAGGAAAAGCAGCCATGCAATCGCGATTCGAAAAAACAACCAGCCAGATTTCCGAACACGTTGACGGTACGGCGGTTAGCACCGAGATCGCACTCGGCAAGGAGCTAGCTTGCAGCCACGATTTTGCCGCTGGCAAGCAAACTAAACTAGAGAACTCTTGCCGGTACGGTCGAAATAGACGACGAGGCGCCGCTGCCGTCGAGTTTGCGATCGTCGCACCCATTTTCTTTCTGTTCGTCTTCGGCATTATCGAATACGGCCGGATGGTGATGGTCCAGCAGGTGATTACCAACGCATCGCGGGAAGGTGCGCGTCGGGCGGTACTCGACGGTGCATCGGCGGCGGCGGTAACGACCTCCGTGGAAGATTATCTCGACTCGGCGGCAATCAACGGCGACAGCGCCACGGTGCTGTTTCCCCAAGGCGACCCCGAGAATGCCAGCTTTGGCGCTCCGGTCGAGGTGCGAATCGAGGTGCCGTTTAACGACGTCAGTTGGATGCCCACGCCGTTCTTCCTGAAGGGAAAAACGCTGGGGGCCAGCACGGTGATGCGGCGAGAAACAGTGCAGTAACGGTATGAGAGCCTCGCCGGCCGGTATGATTGGAACCGGCGGCACACGGCTAACTTTTCAGCCATGAAGTTCCACTTCTAACACAACGAGTCACGGACGGCAGTGGGGGAATAGTTCGATGCGTCCAAAATCACTTATCTTGCTGGCACTTGCCCTAGGTTGCGGCTTGGTGGCGTCCATTGGCATCAGCCAGGTGATGAGCCATCAAGACGCAGCCCCGCAAACGGCCGCCGATATGGAACCGGTGCTGGTAGCGCTGCGCGACATCGAACGGACCGAGCCCCTGACTCCGGAAAATGTGGCACTCAGAAACTTCCCCAAGGAGAGCATTCCCGAGGGGGCGGTGCGCGAATTTACGGAAGTCGAGAATTTGCGGCCCAGCACGCGGCTGATCGCCGGTGAGATCATTCTCAACGGCAAGATCGGTTCCAGTGAAAAAGCGACCAAGAGTATTCCGTCCGGATACCGGGCGGTCACCGTCAAGGTCGACGCCACCACCGGCGGAGCGGGGCTGCTCGTGCCGGGCGACCGCGTCGACGTTCAGGTCTTTGCCCGCAAGAACCCCAGCGCCGGAGTGATGGAGAGCGGCACTTGGACCTTCTTGCAGGACGTGACCGTGTTCGCCGTGAACTCGGCCATTACGACCGATCCAGACAATCCCAATCAGACGATGGAAGCCAAAACGATCACGCTGTTGGTCACGCCACAGCAAGCGGCCAAGGTGTCGCTGGCGGCCGAGGTGGGACGCATTCGATTGATCGTTCGCGGCGCCAGCGACAGTACGGAGACCGCCAATTCAGGTGCAACGTGGGACGACGTCGTCAGCAACAGCGACAAACTCGACGGCGGCGAGGGGGAAGAATCAAAACCATCCAAGCCGCTGGCCGACGCCCAGCCCGCCGACGGCGGCATCTCGCACGAGATGATCGCCGCCTTCAACGCCCAACAGGCCGCCCAACAAGTTCACGCGGCGACCCAGATGGCGGCCGTCGACGCGCCGCCGTTTGAAATGGTGATCCACGACGGCGCCAACATCCGCGTGATGCAGTTCCGTGAAGGGGACAAGACGCCACTCGACGTCACCGGCGCAACCGGCGGCCAGAACCTCGCGATCCCTCCCGCGAATCCGACTTCGAGCCGCAACCCGAATTCAGCGGGGCACTTACCGGCCGTGACCGATCCCGATTTTGTCTCCGTTGACGATTCGGATGCTAGCAACACGGATTCGGGTTACTCCGATTCTGATGCAAACTCTGCTGACGACGATGGCTCCGATGAGCCGATGTATGACGATGGGCTGGTCGATTAGTTCGGCCCTCCCATTTTGCGAACGCGTCATGGAACGACGCCTTCGCCCAGGGATGAACTTGAGCGATTGCGCAAGGAAGATCAAGGATGATGAAACAACGCCCAGGGCGGCCCTCCGTCCGTCCTTCTCAGTTTGTCGCTCTCGCCGCGACTGCCCTGCTGGCCTCCCTGACAGCGGTGGTCCATGCGCAACCCGCGCGACAGCCGTTGATGGTGCATGTCTCCAACGACACGCAGCGCCTGGAGATGACCGAGAACACCAGCCGGATCCTGACGATGGACGGCAAAGTTCCACGGGCACAGGTGAACAATCCCGACATCGTCCAGCTTACGCCGCTCTCCCCCACGCAGATTCAGGTCTCCGCATTGCGGTCGGGCGTTACGCAGATCAACTTATGGGATGAGAACGACCAGGTCCGCTCGATGGATGTGCTCGTCACCGGCGACGCCCAGGAACTGGTGCAGATTCTGCAAATGCAGTTTCCGACCGCCTCGCTCAAAGTGCTGCCGCTGCAGAACAGCGTGGTGATCAGCGGTTACGTCGACGATCCGCAACAGGTGAGCCGCATCATCGCGATCGCGCAGGACAAATATCCCAAGGTTCACAACAACATCTCGATCAGCGGCGTGCAGCAGGAGCGGCTGGACGTGCAGGTAATGGAATTCTCGCGGACC
>JBBDLY010000526.1:0-1856 GCA_040878585.1 Pirellulales bacterium | reverse complement strand
CGTTTTCTTCGTTTCCTCCTGTTCCAACGGACCTGGCAGACCCTTAATGCCCTGGGACACCAAGCCGTTCCCCGCGACGCCGTTTGGTGTCGCTTGCAGCCGCGTGACTGCGGCTCATCCATTCCGACGCCGCCTGCGCCTGCGGCTACGGGTTAAACGATTGTTCCGCTAGTCGCAATCGCTAGAGCCGGCGTCACACCACGCCGGACGCGCAAATTGCCCGGCGGTGCTCCCCTGGTCGGAAAGCGCCCTATACTTGCAATGCCTCGGTGCATGAATCTCTCTTGCCGGATCGCGCCTGGTCGCGATCGCACGGGCAAGCGCGGTTTCTCCGCCGGTGCGTCGTCTGCGCGTGGACCCTCCGCGCGCTCTATCACCTTCTGCGCAACAAGGAGCTCCTTTCCATGCCTCGATTCCTTCATCATCGCCTGTTTGCTGCCGTCACTGTCTCGTCCGTGATCTTCGCCATGGCGCTGGCTCCCGTGGCGGACGCCTGCACCCGTGCCGTCTATTTCGGTCTTGAGGGGCAGACGGTGACCGGCCGCAGCATGGACTGGTCGGAAAGCCTGCATACCAACCTGTGGGTCTTCCCGCGGGGCATGGAGCGCGACGGCGGCGTGGGAGCGGGTTCGCTCACCTGGACCAGCCGCTACGGCTCGGTGATCGCCTCGGCCTACGAGTTCAGCACCGCCGACGGCATGAACGAAAAGGGGCTGGTCGCCAATCTGCTCTACCTGGCCGAAAGCGATTACGGCGCCCGCGATCCGAATCGGCCCGCGCTTTCGATCGGCGCCTGGGCGCAGTACGCGCTCGATCGCTTTGCCACCGTGGAGGAAGCAGTCGCCGAACTGAAGCAGGAGCCGTTCCAGCTTGTCGCTCCGCGGTTGCCCAACGGCGAGGCGGCGGCGCTGCATCTGGCGCTTTCGGACGCCTCGGGCGATTCGGCCATCTTCGAGTACCTCGACGGCAAGCTCGTCATTCACCACAGCCGCGAGTATCAGGTGATGACCAACTCGCCGCGGTTCGGCTCGCAGCTCGCGCTGAACAAGTATTGGCAGCAGATCGGCGGGACGGTGATGCTGCCGGGAACCAACCGCGCCGCCGACCGCTTCGTCCGCGCGTCGTTCTACATCAACGCCTGCAAGCAGAGCGCCGACCCTCGCGAGGCCGTCGCCGCCGTGTTCAGCGTGATTGCCGACTGCAGTGTTCCGCTGGGCATCAGCACGCCGGGACAGCCCAACATCGCCTCGACGCTGTGGCGGACGGTCTCGGATCAGAAGAACCGCGTCTACTACTTCGAGAACACCACCAGTCCCAGCATGGTGTGGGTGAACCTGGCCCTGATCGACTTTACGGAAGCCTCGGGAACGCGGAAGCTAACGTTGGAGGGCAACCACGACCTGGGTGGCGATCAAACATCCAACTTCGTGCCGGCCGAACCATTCAAGTTCCTCGCCCCGCACGCCAATTGATCGGGGTCAGGGGTCAGGGTTCAGGGTTCAGGGTTCAGGGGCTGTAATAAATCGGCCTCCAACATCAGCCGGAGGGCGCTAGCCCCCGGTTGGCACCGAAAAACCGGCCACTAGTGCGGTACGGCTGATGTTGTCTCTCGTCTTCCTGCGTCAATTCAATAATTTCACAGCCTCTCAGGGTTCAGGTTGGGTGCCATGCTGAGCTGCGCAACACCGACGTCTGGAAGCTATTTTAGTCTAACCGCTGTTTTGTTCCGCCTTGTTATGGCGCGTGCCGCGAGAAAGATGGTCGTTCGAGCCAAGCCCCAACGGGGATGGGACCAATGGTCCCAGGGCATTAAGGGTCTGCCAGGGCCGTTGGAACAGGAGGAAACGAAGAAAACG
>JBBDLY010000525.1:0-1861 GCA_040878585.1 Pirellulales bacterium | reverse complement strand
GAAGGGGCCGACGACGTCGATGCGCAGCGCAAGGAGATAACCGACCGCATTCAAGCACTCGAGAAGCGGTTGCGAGACATCAAACGGGAATACCCGCGGCGGTTGAATCTTGATCCCGACTTGATCGGCCGCCTGCAGGATCTGAGCCGCAAAGTGGAAGTGTACGCCTATCAGATGATGGACGCTGATATCGATCCGAAAAAATACGGCTATGTCGATCGATCGCTGCCTGGCGGTTACAAGCAAACAGCGCTGGAGGAGTTGGTGCGGTGGCGATTGTGGGCGCGAACCGGCGGCGGATTGATGGCCGAGTTGGGCAGCCATCAGTTGGACGCGGCGGGCATCTTCGTCAGTTCGCTCCGCGACGACGGCAAGAAGGTACAACCGCTAAGCGTCTCGGCGGTCGGCGGTCGGCATCTCTTTCCGGCCGATCGCGATATCGAGGATCATGTCTACTGCACCTATGAATACCCGGCGCCGGGCTATGATCCCGAAACCAACCCCGAGAAGAAGATCGTGGTGCATTACTCCTCGATCAACGGCAACGGCTTTGGCGACTACGGCGAGATTGTTTACGGCACGGAAGGTACCCTGATGCTGGAACGCGAATCGTCGATGATGTTGTTTTGGATTCGCAGTACGACACCTCCCACCTCGACCTACGTGAAAGTTGTCGAGAAAACGTCCAAGGACGCCGACGGCAATCCCACCAAGTCGCTTGCCTTGGCCGAAGGGAGCAATCATACCGGCGAAGCCCGGCTGGGCCGCGACGGCCTCAAGGGGGCCGACACCCGCGGGTACACCGAGGAGATCGAGCATTTCGCCTACTTAATCCGCAACCCCGACGCTGAGGTGAAGTTCCGCTGCAACGCCGATGTGGCCCTGGCCGACGCAGTGATCGCGCTGACCTCCAATATCGCGATGGCCGAGAACGGCCGCATCAACTTCAAACCGGAGTGGTTCGACGTTGACAGCGACGAAACGCCCGAGGGGGTCGCGCCGGACGTCAACCGGCCGGCCTACAAGGTGTAGGACTGTTGCTCGACTCTCCGAGTCGAGAGGCACGTCGCCTGACGCTCGATCTTTCGGTTATGGCTTGCCCGGTCAATCCTCCTTTCCGTGGCCGAAGGCAACGCACCCGTAATCCGTGACGTTGGCGGTTGGCAAGGTCTGCACTGCTGCTTCTCGACTCGGAGAGTCGAGCAACAGTATTCGGTAGTTTCATTGCCGTGGTCGATTCGGTACACTGTGGGGCTTGAGCCGAACAACTCTTCCCCACATGCCGGAGCGATCATCATGGAAAAGTGGCCTTTGGGAGTCTTCGCGAGCATCGACGCCGGCCTGGGCGTCAATCTGAACGTGGCCCACGAGCTGGGCGTGCCGACCATTCAACTGCACACACCCAGCAAGCAATCGCGCACGCCGGAGAAGGCCCAAGAGTTCCTCAAGACACTCGATGAACTCGGCATCCAAATAACCTGCGTCTTCGGCGGCTTCGAGGGCGAAAGCTACGCCGATATCCCGACCGTCAAACAGACCGTCGGCTTGGTTCCGTCGGCTACCCGCGCCGCTCGGACGGCGGAGATGAAGGAAATCGCCGACTTCGCCAGGCTGCTGGGCGTCGACGCGATTGGACTGCATATCGGCTTCGTGCCGCATGAGACGTCGGATTCGCTCTATGCCGGCGTGCTGGAGGTGACGCGCGAGATTTGCGACCATGCCAACAACCTCGGTCAGAACGTCCACTTGGAGACCGGCCAGGAACCGGCGGACGTGCTGCTGCGGTTCATCGGCGACGTGGGCCGCGCCAACCTGTTTATCAACTTCGACCCGGCCAATATGATCCTTTACGGCACCGGCG
>JBBDLY010000524.1:6509-10896 GCA_040878585.1 Pirellulales bacterium | reverse complement strand
TCGCTGCCAATCAAGTGGCGGACGCTGCCAGCGTCCGCGTTATTAGCCGGCGGCCTCGGAGGGCCGCCTTACGACGCGGCCGGACGCTGGCAGCGTCCGCCACGGGGTGCCTGCCACAGGTTGCTGTTAGAAGTCGGCCCACAGGCCCCAGCCGAACAACCGTTCGCTTTGGTCGTAGAATTCATACTGGCCGCTCTTGCCGCGATAATACTGCAAGCCGGCACGGAACAGCGGGCCGCGGGGATCGTGCCGCCAGGCCCAGCCGAACTGGATCACCAGATTGCCGCCGAAGCCGACCTCCTCCCGTAGATGCGCGTTGAAGGCGGCAAACGGGGCGCCCCGCAAGCCGGTGTCGCCTGCCGGAGCATAGTCGACGCCGAACTGGAACTCCCACGGCTCGGCGCCGTCGCTGACGCTCGCGGCATACGCCACTTCGCAATACAACCGCAGCATCTCAGTCCAGTAGTAGCCTACCCCCAGCATCGCGGCGTCGCGAACGTAGTTCAGTCGTTGCGCAGTGGGATGCATCAGCATATATTCGTCGCCCAAATGCGCGCTGACGTGATAATAGCCGGTCTTGAATTGCCAGGGACCGTTGGCCCAGGTGATTGGCACGCCGATGCGAAAATCGACCGAGGTCAACGGCATGCTGTCTTCGGTCGGATCGAGCCGGGCCTGAAAGCCTCCCTCCAGATCGACCTGCCATCCGCTCGGCAAAATTGGGTCGGTCGTGCCGTAGCGCAAGATTCCCAGTCGGCCGCCGATCGCCGTGTCCCACACCGGTCCCAGACGGCGGTCCCGATTCCATTGCGCGGCGAAGCGCGGTTCTTTGGTTCCCGCCAGATACGAACTATAGAGCAAGCCGGACGGCATCACTTGCCATGTCCACGGTTCGTCAGCGCGCGGTGGCGGCGGGCCGACGGTGGTTTGGAAATCGACTGCCGCCACCTGGCCGCCGTCGCCATGCAAGTTGTCGTC
This sequence comes from Pirellulales bacterium, assembly GCA_040878585.1. GTDB lineage: Bacteria > Planctomycetota > Planctomycetia > Pirellulales > UBA7805 > JBBDLY01. The sequence continues at coordinate 9,918 of JBBDLY010000524.1, read as the reverse complement.
TGGTTCGTCAAGCCAGGGGTGCGACGGACTTGGCGACTCGGCCAGTAGCTGCCGCGACCAGTCGTCCAGCCATTGACGATGTTCCGGCTGGGGCGGTGGTTCCGTTGCCGCGTGCATTGACAACGGCCAGTCCACGCCATCCGCAAAATGGCTGCGATCACCATGCAAACCGGACGCCGTCGAGCAGTGAAAGGCCCACTCGAGAATCACCGCTAGGCCCACCAACCAACCCAGCACGGCATAGCCAAGCGCACGCGGCTGGGCGGCGTTTGATCCAGGCTTGCCAAGTTGGACGTGGCATTCAGGCATCCCGCTCGCTCCGCGCAGTTAGCGGTGAATTCAGCATCTGGTCCGACTGGTTAAGGAACGCCTCGCCAACGATCAACCCGTCCGAGGGCGAAGTTGGACAATGAAACATGCCATCAGAACTTTAAGAGTCTGCCAGGGCAGTTGTAACAGGAGGTAACGAAGGGAACGGAGAAATGCATACTCTGTTGGCTCTGATCCGCTCTGTTGCCTGTAGAGCCGATCGAAATTACAAAATGAATGCACGGTCACATACGGCCAGGCGTTGATGCAAGCTGAAACGACGAATCAACCGAGGACAAAATATGGAACATGCTATACGGCTATCAAGTTGCGGGCGTTACAACGATCACTTTGTTGGAGCAAACTGAGAAACAGGAGAGAACTGAGAATTCCTTCCTTTGTTTTCTCCCTTCCCTCCGGTTCAAAATCCTGGTCACGTTCAATGGAATGCGAACCTAAGCCCATTGCCGTCGCTGCGGCAGAATGGGAAAAGTAGGCGCCTTCGCAATGCCCCGTCGCAGAGGTCGCCGCCCGGTTCGGATGCGATTGTTATCGGTTCATCGATACCCGCGGGCGTAGCCGGAATCGGCATGCAATTTGATTCGCCGGCGACGGTGCATCAGGCACGCCGGTTCGCTGTCCAAGAGCGGCCGACTGCTAGCAGACTCTTGCAAGCTGCAATCGCTGGCTATTCGAATCGCAACGATTCCAAGCCTTGCGGCGTCGAAACCCATAGCATGGGCTGAGCAGAATTGGGAGCAGCGGCGATGCCGGTGATTGTTTGGCCGTAGTTGAACTGATCGATCGCCTTGCCGTCACCGGCGACAAAGTGTATGGATCCGTCGGCGGCTGCGACAATCCAGCATTTCGTTCCGTCGGCCAACGCATAGCCGCTGACCAGCGGTTCGATCGGCACCGTGTGCTCGCCCGACGGAATGGCGTAGGTCCAGTCGACTTGGCCGTCCGCGGTGAGTCCCACCAGACTGCGGCCGCCCTCGCCGTCTACGACCAGCGCGGCAAGCTGGTATTCATCGTCGCCGTCGAGATCGTCGACCGCGACGTTCGCCACGGCGTGTCCTGCAATGGTGAACGGTTCCAACTCGGCGCCCTCGGCGTCTAACCGGGCGATGGTTCCGAGTTCGTGCGTGCAGAGGATGGTCGGCGCTGCGCCGGGAGCAACGGCAATTTGCCCGATGTTCTGAATCGATCGATTCCGCCACAGGCGTTCGCCGCCTAGGGAGACTCCCTGCATGCCGACCGGTCCGAGGTAGCCGACTACAAAGCCTGGCGGACCCTCGCCGCCGACCGGTGCGAACTGGCCGCTAAAGATGGCAGCGGTGTCCTCGGCCGGATAAAGCAGCAGTTGCCGCCAATCGCCGTCTGCCAGTGCTACTTGCGGTTGGCCGGCCCCGCCGACAAGAAAGAATCGCTCGCCGGCGTTGTTGGTCGTCGTTCGCAAAAAGGACAGATTCTCCAGCTTGTCCGCGGCCTGTTCATGCCGTGCGACGATCTTGCCCGCGGCGTCGAGTTGCACGACGCTCGACCAGTTATCGATCGCGATCAGTTGCAGGGCGTCGGGGCCGGCGACAGGCAGTACGAAGCCTGGCGCGACCATCTCGTCGTTTAGCCAAACTCGGCTTTTCTTGAGACGCGCCGGTTCGCTGGCAGCGGCGATCTCGGCACGGGGAATCTCCACGATATCGCCCGCTCGATCGGCGTCGGCGAACTCGAGTTCCTGTTGATACCGCCGCTGTTCCGCCTGCCAGGCGGCCTCGGCGTCGTCGGCGATGCTTTCGCCGGCGAGCAGGGCGTCGAGCAATTTTGGCAGTTGCTCGTAAAACTGAGGTGTGGCCCCCACCTGATAATACTGCACCTTGCCGTCCGGTCCTAGGATGACCGCCGTGGGGATGCCTTCGATGCCGAACGCCTCCATGGCGTCCGACCCGTCGGTCAGGCGTAGATACGGCAGGTGGGCGCGTATCGCCTCGAGCGCGCCGCCGACCTTCTCGTCGCTTACCTCGCTACGCGCTTCCGTGTTGACCGCGTAGAACGCGACCTGTGGATTGTCATCGTAGTTGGCCGCGATATCACTTAATTTCGGCAAGCTGTCGAGACACGGGCGGCACCAGGTTGCCCAAAAGTCGAGCACCGTGACCTTGCCGGCCAGCGATTGCTGGTCGACGTTCCGCCCGTCGGCGGCGACCAACGAGAAGGCGGGCGCCGGCCGCCCCACCAACGGCGAGGGCTTCAAGGCGTCGTTGGGAGGCTGCACCGGAAAGCGAACGTACACTTCGTCGTCGCTGCGCGGCCAGGTGAACGACTCGGCGGCGACGCCGGGGCCGAGCTGCGCGTTTTTGAACTCGGCGACCAGCGACATCTCGCTCAGGTTGGGGTCCATCCGCACATGTTCTTGCGTCGGAAAACGGAGCCTCCGCAGCACGAGCGACTGCTTGTCGATCCACAACTCCAATCGGTCCGTCTCGGAAGCGAGGGTCACACGATAGGTGTCGTGTCCGTCCACCTGTCCGCCGTCGGTAAGCTTGGCGGTGGGAAACTCCTGCATCACCTCGGCCCAAGGCTCGGCGCCGGTCAGCAAGTCGAGTTGCACGCTCGCCCCGGCGATACCCGGCCGCACGATCTGATTCAGATTCTGCCAGCCGTAGAAGTCGGGCGCAACGATCGTTTCCGGCGAAGGCACCACGACCACCTGATCGCCCAGCCCTTCGATGGTGGCGTACACCTTCTCGCCATCGCTTTTCAGCCGGGTGGAATACATGTCGAGCGTCAGCCGATTCGGGCGCTGGAACGTGGCGGCAAACGGTTGTTCGTCCACCTGTTGCCGCCCCCCGTAGACGAAGTTGGTCTGCACCACTCCGTCGTCTCGGTACGATTCAGCCGATTGATAGGCGGCGATCATGTCGGCTAGCAATTGCTTGGCGTCGGTGTAGGGTGCAGCCTCGCTATCGGAAGGGGGTTGCGCCGAGTTGTCCGCCGGTTGGGCGGCAACATCATGGGCCGGCTGGGCCGCTTCGTCGCCACCGGGACGACCGTCATCGGAATCGCCGCAGCCCAGAAGTAAACTGCCGACCAGTAAACCGCC
>JBBDLY010000524.1:0-6409 GCA_040878585.1 Pirellulales bacterium | reverse complement strand
ATCCTTCCAGGAGTTCGAGCGACGTCGTTTGCTTGCGGTTACGATGTGAGCCGAAGGTGCGTACCCCCATTATCCGGAATTCTCCAAAATCGGTAAAGCGGAGATTAGCCTCGGCCGGCAGGGTCTTACCGCGACAATTGCCACGATCTATGATGACCCATGCGGATATCGGTCTCTCGCAATTGGTCCCAGGGCTGTTGGGCATGACGAACGTACTCCATTACGGAAGCGGCGGCTCGGTGGAATTTCTGCTACCGCCGGAGATCGCGTTGTTCCAATGCGGCACCGCCGTGGCCGAGCCGTTGGACGATATCCCCGCCGCCATGGCGGCCTGCTTGCAGGCGCCGTTGGAATATCCGCCGCTCGCGGAGGCGGTGGTGCCGGGTGATCGGATCGTGATCGCGCTCGACCACGGCCTGCCGCAAGCGGCCGCCTTGGTCGCTGGAGTAGTAAATTCGCTGTTGGAAGCCCGCATCGAACCGGCAGACGTTTCGGTGCTGATAACGCCCGAGACCGCCGCCTTGGCGACGTTCGACCTGTCGTCGGCCCTGGATGCAACGTTGGCGTCGCAAATCGAGATGCACGTCCACGAACCGGCGAATCGAGAGCAACTGAGTTATATCGCCGCCAGCGCCGAGGCGAAGCCGATTTACATAAACCGGGCGATTGCCGAAGCGGACGTCGTCATCCCGATCGGCTGTCTGCGGATCGACGAATCGGTCGGTTATCACGGTGTCCATGGCGAATTGTTCCCAGGGTTCGCCGACCAGGAAACGCGCGAGCGGTTTCGCTCGCCGGCGATCGAGGATATTCAGGTCACCCGCCGCCGACGCCGCGACGAAGTCCGCGAGGCGGCCTGGAAGCTCGGTGCAGCGTTCACTATTCAGGTGATACCCGGTGGCGGGGACGACGTGCTGCAGATACTGGCGGGAGAGGTCGAGACCGTGATCCAAGAGGGCCGCCGGCAGTGCGACGCGGCCTGGCGATGCCGGCTGCCTCAGAGGGTGAGCCTGGTCGTGGCCGCGATCTCTGGCGGGCCGGCCAGCCAGAGTTGGGAGAACGTCGGCCGCGCGCTGGCTTCCGCGCGGCGCGTGGTGCAGGACGGCGGCGCGATCGCACTGCTGTGCGACCTGGCGACGCGTCCCGGCCCGGCGGTGCAGCGGATCGTGGCCGCGCGGATCGACGAAGGCGAACACGCCCTGGCGATGCGGGAGATTCGCAGGCAGAAAACGCCCGACGCCGCGGCGGCCGCACAGATCCTGCTCGCCCAGGATCAAGCCAAGATTTACCTGGCCAGCCAGTTGGACGAAGACACGGTCTACGAACTCGGCTTCGCGGCGGTCGACGACCCGCACGACCTGGTCCGCCTGGCCACGCGGCACGAGTCGTGCCTGCTGCTCTCCAACGCCCAATACGCAGTGGTCGCAGCCGACGACGAAGCCGCCGCGCCGTAGCGCAGGAGTACACACGCGGCGCGAACAGCGCCGCCGGCCGTCGCGACCGTGCAGCGAGCTTGCGGCCCTTGCGGCGGGGCGCGACCATGCGGTTATGACGCCGCACAGTGCCCCCGGTGTGTTCACCGGGGGCTAAGACGCCAGCCCGAACAATTCCCGTTGCGCAGAGAGTTTTCGTTAAGCAACTGTTTTCATTGCTTGCTCGCGTAACGCAATCTATGGCGGTAGAATGAGAGCAGGTTGGGACTCTCTACGCTCTCCTACGAGGAACTTGTTCAGATGAGACGCCTCACTTTACCGCTTGCGCTCGCGTTGCTGCTGTTGCTTCTTGTGTCAGGCGAGTCTCTTCACGCGCAACCAGACCCGTTGCGTGCCCTGGCGGAATCACCCATCGCAGAATTAGAGGCATCCGCAGAGAACGGCGACGCGGCTGCGTTGTCCGAATTGGGACAACGCTATCTGTTCGGGATAGCCATCGACCGCGACGTCCAAAAAGCGCATCGACTTCTGACGCGGGCCGCCGCAGCCGAGAATGCAGCAGCGATGGAAATGCTCGGCAACATGGCGCGGGACGGCTTAGCGGATAAGCAGGATTATGAAACGGCAATGGACTGGTATCGCAAGGCGGTCGACAACGGCAATGCGACGGCACTGGCGTCAATTGGCTGGATGCACTTCCAGGGCCTTGGCGTGAAGCAAGACTACAGCAAAGCGGTGGAATTCTATCGCCGAGCCGCCGAAGCCGGCAGCGCCGAAGGCATGAATAACCTTGGTTACGCCTACAACCAGGGATTGGGCGTTGAGAGAGACCTGACGAAGGCGATCGAATGGTTCCAGAAATCCGCGGAGAAGAAGAACGCACACGCATTGACGAATTTGGGCGAGATGTATGTTCTGGGTATCGGCGTCGACGCCGACCCGGAGCGGGGCCTGCAACTGCTTCAGCAGGCCGCCGAAGCGAAGTACCCGCGGGCCATGTTCAATATCGGCTCCATGTATCTGAACGGTCAAGGAGTTGAGCAGGATGCACCGTGCGCTCATCAATGGATACTCAAGGCCGCGGAGGCCGGCGAACCGCAGGCCATGGAGTTGGTAGGAACCTTATACATCCATGGTGTTGGCGTCGAGAAGGATGAGGCGACCGGGTTCGGCTGGTACGAGCGCTCTGCCGAAGCCGGCAACGAATGGGGCGTGGTAAAGGTTTACGATTGTTACCGGCGAGGTGTCGGCGTGGAACGGTCCGACGAAAGGGCAGTTGACGCCCTTCGCGTCGCCAGTGCCGCCGGCAATCATCTGGCGACGAGAATGCTGGCGGATCTCTATGCGATGGGCGCCGTCGTTGAGCAGGATGACATACGTGCGTTTCAGCTCTATCGACTGGCGGCCGAAGCCGGTCACGCTCCCGCCATGATGCCGCTGGCCAACACCTACCTCAAAGGCGTCGGGACCGGCGAGAACCGCGAGTTGGCGCTCGAGTGGCTGGAACGGGCGGCCAAGCACGGTGACCCGCGGGCAGGGGCGATCCTGAAGGCACTGCAGGAAAGCCGGGAGTAAGAACCCCAAAACCACGTTCCATTACCGATTGCTCTGGGTTCGACAAACCGGTACACTTGGGGATTCGTTTCGTCCTCTCCGGTTGGAACCGTGCGGCGCGTGCCGCGCACGGGGTGGATTGTCCTCTGTTCCCGATGTGCCTCGTCCGGTCGACGCGCTTGATTCGCGGCCGTGGCGGTCCCGTTGGGAAGCGTTTCCTTTTTTGTAGGTGTTCATGGTCAACCGTAACTTAATCCGTAGTTTAGATACCGCCGACGACTGGCAAAGCGAATTCGAAGATGCGATCGGAGAACTCGACGACGATGGCATGACCGAACTGCTGACCGGCGGAGGCAGCGCGGCGGTCATCATCAATCAGATCGTGCCTGGAACCGTACTCCGCGTCGAAGACGACATGGTGCTCGTCGACGTCGGTCACAAGAGCGAAGGCGTGATCCCCATCCACGAATGGGAGGAAGACGAAGACCCGCCCGTTCCCGGCCAAACGATTGACGTCCTGATCGAAGACATCGAGGGGGCCGCCGGCGGCGGCGACGATTCGATGATCGCCTTGAGCAAGCGCAAGGCGAAGAAGATTCAGGAATGGGACAAGGTGATGGGTTCCGTCCATGAAGAGGACATCGTCACCGGAACCGTCACCCGCAAGATCAAGGGGGGCCTGCTGGTCGACATCGGCGTCAACGTGTTCCTGCCCGCCAGCCAGGTCGACATTCGCCGTCCCAGCGATATTGGCGACTACATCGGCCGCACCATCCAATGCAAGGTGCTCAAGATCGACGACGCCCGCCGCAACATCGTGGTTAGCCGTCGCGCGTTGATCGAGGACGAGCGCGAGCGGGACAAGCGGATGCTGCTCGCCGAGTTGGAAGTCGGGCAGTTGCGCAAGGGCGTGGTCAAGAACATCGCCGATTTCGGCGCGTTCGTCGACTTAGGCGGTCTCGACGGCCTGCTGCACATTACCGACATGAGCTGGGGCCGCATCGGTCATCCCAGCGAAATGGTTTCGATCGATCAGGAAATCGAAGTGCAGATTCTCGACGTCGACCACGAGAAAGAGAAGGTGGCGCTGGGCCTGAAGCAAAAGTTTGCCAGCCCGTGGGATTCCGTCGAGGAGAAGTATCCGGTCAACTCGACCATCAAGGGGTCGGTTGTCAACGTAATGAGCTACGGTGCGTTCGTGAAGCTCGAAGAGGGGATCGAGGGCCTGGTCCATATCAGCGAAATGAGCTGGACGCGGCGGATCAATCATCCCAGCGAGTTGGTGCAGATCGGCGACGAGATCGATGTCGTCGTACTCGGCATCAACAAGGACAAGCAAGAGATCTCGCTCGGCATGAAGCAAACCCAGGACAATCCCTGGGACAAGGTCGCCGACCGCTACCCGCCGGGGACTTCGGTCCACGGCACGGTCCGCAACCTGACCAACTACGGCGCCTTTATCGAAATCGAGGAAGGCATCGACGGCCTGTTGCACGTCAGCGACATGTCGTGGACGCGCAAGATCAGCCATCCCAGCGAACTGCTCGAGAAGGGGCAGGAGTTGGAGTGCCGGGTGTTGTCGGTCGATCAGGACCGTCGCCGAATCGCCTTGGGTTTCAAGCAATTGAGCGACGATCCGTGGGCCGAGGATATTCCGGGCAAGTACCAGCCGGGGCAGATCGTGACCGGCAAGGTCACGAAACTCACCAACTTCGGCGTGTTCGTCGGGCTGGAGAACGGGCTGGAAGGTTTGTTGCACATCTCCGAGTTGGCCGATCACAAGGTGGAGAACCCCGAAGAGATCGTCAAGGAAGGAGACGAGATCGAGGTGAAGATTCTGCGTGTCGACATCGACGAGCGGAAGATCGGCCTGTCGCGTAAGCGCGTGGAATGGGCCGAGGAAGATTCGCTCGACGAAGCCTCTGCGGAAACCTCGGCTTCCAAGGGCTCGGCCGAATTGAAGGGGGGCATCGGCGACGATTCCGGTCCGCTCATCAAGACCAGCCCGGCCAAGGAAAAGAAGCAGGCGGCCAAGGAACCGGCGCCGGAACAGCCCCAGGCCGAGGTCGCCGAATCGGCGGAAGAGGCGCCCCCGGCCGAAGAGGCTCAGGCGGATGAGCCGAAGTCCCAGGAAACCGTCGCCGAGGAAGCTGTTTCCGAAGAGGCAGTTTCGGAAGAGGCAGTTTCGGAAGAATCGGAAACTGAGGAGCCGAAGCCGGAAGCCTAGGCTTCGTCCCTGCAATCGCAACATTCCGCACGACCTCGCCGGGCCAACCGGTGAGGTCGTTTTTTTTGGCGCTTCCCGCGCCGCGTGCAAATTCGGATTACGTGCGCCAACTTCTCGCGTGTTGCAGATTATTGGTGGAACGCGACGATACCTTGTTTCGTAAGCTATTGGGCAAGCAGCGTTACGAGCGGGACCACGGAGATGGTGCGTATCGAACGCGGCCCGCTGAATTCCGGTTGGATTCAGCCAACGAGTCAACATTCCTCCGACACGCGACGGCATGAGGCCGTCGGACGTTGATCGGCGGCTTTCAGGCACATATAGGAAGCGGGTTCGGAACCTTGATGGAGCGGCCGACCTGCCTGACGATGATCAATCAAACACATGACCAACACGAAAGCCGCCGCGCCGCGCCGTCGCAACACCTCGAGTGTGCAGACGCCTCTGGAAACATACTTGCGGGAGATTAACGAAACCGCGCTACTGAAGCCGGAAGAGGAAACCGAACTGGCGATTCGCATTGGCGAGGGGGACGTCGCCGCACGCGATCGGATGGTCCGGGCAAACCTGCGGCTGGTAGTCAACATCGCCCGCGGCTACACCGGCAAGGGTCTGGGCCTGCAAGATCTGATCGAGGAAGGCAATCTCGGCCTGCTCCGTGCCGTCGAAGGCTTCGATCCGGCGATGGGCACGCGGTTCTCGACCTACGCCAGCTACTGGATCAAGCAGTCGATCAAGCGCGCCCTGATCAACTCGGCCAAGACCATTCGCATCCCGGCCTACATGGTCGAGCTGCTTTCCAAGTGGCGGCGCGCCAGCGCGCGGCTCACCGAGGAACTGGGCCGCACCCCGACGCCGGAAGAAATCGCCCGCGTGCTTGGCCTGCCCAAGAAGAAGCTGCCAATCATCAAGAAGGCGATTCGCATCTACAGCAGCACGCCCCAGACCGACCAGTCGGAAGCGGGCTGGTCGTTGGGCGAGATGGTCGAGGACGAGCGGATGAAAAGTCCCGACGTGGAACTGCTCGAAAGCGACAGCCTCCGCCACGTAATGGCGATGCTCGAAACGATGGACCAGCGCGAAGCGACCGTGCTGCGGATGCGATTCGGACTGAACGACCACGAACCGCGAACGCTCAAGGAGATCGGCGAATCGCTCGGCCTGACCCGCGAACGGGTCCGGCAGATCGAGACCG
>JBBDLY010000523.1:0-1864 GCA_040878585.1 Pirellulales bacterium | reverse complement strand
GTAACGACAATCGCTCAACATCCACGGACGGGGCAAACGATCACGACGCCATGGCCTTCGTGCAGCAGCGGCTCGACACCATCGAGACGGCAGTAAAAAGCATCCAGGCCCTGCTAGAGGACCAGCGTCAAATCAGGGAATGGTACAGCGTTGCTGAGGCTGCTGATGCGCTCGGCAAGGCAGAGTTCACAGTGCGAGAATGGTGTCGCCTGGGCCGCGTGACCGCTCATAAGCGGCCGTGTGGTCGCGGGCGGAGCCAAGAGTGGATCATCTCCCACACGGAGCTTGTACGCATCCGAAACAAGGGTCTGCTGCCATTGAATCTGTAGAAGTTTATGCCGGACCGGGCGGCTCCGGCGCGGCACTCTCCTCCCCGGCGGATTGAGAGAACACCGTGCGGATCGCCGCCTGCTGCTGGTTCGGGATGAGATGGCGGTACCTACGCACCATCGCCTCGGTCTGGTGCCCCACCCAGCCGTTGATAATCCGCTGGTCGATCCCCTTCGCGGCACAGTTTGAGCAAAACGAATGTCGAAAGAGATGCCAGCCGCGGATTTTTTCCCACTTACTGCCGCCCAAGGTCGTCTGAAAATGGTCGTGGGCCTCGCTCGGGGTTAACGGCGTGGCCAGATCACGCTCCTTTCGAGACCGGGCAACGTTTGGCTCCAAGCAAAACGTCTGCTGGCCGCCCGGATGGGCTGACATCCATTCCTCAAGCACGGATTGCAGCAGTGGAGAGATTGGTACGGTGCGCGTGGTGAGCGTCCCGCGGACCCGTTTCTTCTCACGGATGGTCACGGTTCCGGCCGCCAAGTCGATATCCTCCCATTGCGAGCGGATCATTTCACTGCGGCGCGCGGCGGTATGCGCCGCGAATACGAACATCGGGTAGATGAACGGATGCCGGGCAACCTTTTCCACGTGGGACAGTACCTCGTCTATCTCGGGCAGCGTCAGAAACAGGCAGTCCCACAAATCCGCCTCCGCCGCTTCGTTGAGTCCGCCGCGGGCGATCTTCCGTTCGATCTGCTCCCTGGTCTGAAACGGCGGTTTTTCCTGGAGCTTGGGATACCGCAATCCCTTCTGTGGCAGCACCCGCTCAAAATGATTGGCGTCTCTGGCCCAATTCCAGATCAGCCGGAGCGTGGCAATCTCCTTGCGGATCGTGGTGGGGCTGAGTTTCTTGCCGCGAATACCCGGTTCTTTGGCGCGGGCGTCGACGTACGCCTGTAGGTCGTCCAACTGCAAGTCGCGGATCGAAGCGTTTGCTCCCATGTGCCGCTTGAGGTGCCGGATATGGATATCGAGATAGTCGAGCGTGTTTGCTTCAAGCGAGCCATCAGGAATCGCGTACTTGAAGGCGTCGCACAAATTCTTGAGCGTGCGGATCGTCGAGCGGGGCTGCGGCCTACCGTTAATCTGGCCATCGGACAGCAGAAAGGTGGCTATGTCTGCGTCGGTCGGAATCACCAGCCGACCTACCTCGACCAGGGAGAGGTTTTCTTCGAGTCGCCTCAATCGGGTCTCGGCCGTCTGGCGGGATTTCGTCTTGAGCGACTTTTTGAATTTCTGCTCGCCGTAGCGAAACGCGACGAGGAAGTTACCTGAGGATTTTTGTTCAAGCCAGGCCATCGATTGGTTCTCCGAAGCTGTTGGGATCGTAGGTACTCAGCAGCCGTGAGAACATCGACGCAACACCAACCCAAAGGCAATCCTGCCCCCTTTTTGCCCCCCTATTCCGTTTTCGGTCTTCGGAAACGAAACAAGGACTCATAGCAATTTGCCATAAGTCCTTGTCTGAAAACTCAATGGGGATGACAGGAATCGAACCTGCACTCCGTAAAGGAACTAGATCCTAAATCTA
>JBBDLY010000522.1:0-10920 GCA_040878585.1 Pirellulales bacterium | reverse complement strand
CGAGCGTTTCCGGTTCGATCTGGATGATATACTCCAACCCGCCTTCGGGGGCCGGTTGCCAACCGACGTCGACTCCGATCGTGGTGGCGGCGGCCATTGCGGCGTAGATCAACGCTTGCATCGTGTGGTCCTCATCGCCGGGGCATAGGGCCGGCAGTCCTTGGAACATGTTTCGGCGCGCCCCGCGGCAAAGTGCCGGTGAACGCGCCCGCGATCCTTCGCTTTACCTGGGGTAAAAACCCCAAGACACGGCCCACCACGAAGCATGGGCCTGCAAGCGACAGCAGGTGGCATCACCCACAGTATGCCAAAGCTTCGCGAATGATGCCAGATTACTTCTTTAGGCTCATATTGCCCAAGGTAGCTGGCTCGCCAGGAGTTCACAGCAAGTGGCTCGTTTCGGAATTCTCCGCGAATTCCGCTACGGAGGTACTTCGGAATTCTCCGCGAATTCCGCTACGGAGGTACTTCGGAACTCTACGCGAGTTCCGCTACAGGGTAGCGGAATTCGCCAGAATTCCGAGAAGTTACGGTTTGTCTCGGAGCAACGGAACTCTTGGCGAGTTCCGCCACGGCGTTGCTAGCGGGCTTGTGGCGCAGCGGGCAGCTCCGCCATGTATACGGTCGGCGACGGCTTGATACGGACCAACAGCAACTCGCCGTCTTTGAAAAACCGCGGCTGCCGGGCGATGATTTCGACTTCGTCGGCCAGTTCCTTGCGGAGTTGCGCCAGATAGTCGGCGGTCGTAACAATCCCCCGACGATGGCCTCCCTGCAGGTAGCAGGCGGCGTCGATCGATTCCCCATAGCGGGGAATCGAGGTGCCGGCATAGAACACCCAGCTTGGATTGAACGGTCCGAAGGCGGCCAGGTGGTCGACGTCGCGGCGGGCGTTCTCGATGAGATTGGCCTCCTGATAAGGATTGACCGCGGTCGGCGCCCAACCAAACAGCAGCGCCGAGAAGGCGACCGAGGCGAACGCAAACACGCGGGCCATCGATTGTCCCTGCCGCTGCTCGAACAGCCACAGGCAGACGATCGCCGCCGTCAGTGGGATTACGCCGATCAGCGCCAGTTGCTCATTGCCGGGGAGGAACTCGCGGATGGCGTAGGTGAGTCCGAACAGCATGCAACAGCCGACAATGCCCAGCGAAACGAAAGCCGCCCGCATCCAGAACTGGGAGATCTGTTTGGGAGCGGTGACGGCCGTTTGCAGCAGGTGTCCGGTCAGCAAGGCCAACGCCGGATAGATCGGCGAAATGTAGCTGGGTAGTTTGGTTGCGGCACAGGAAAATATCAGCACGAACATTGCGATCCAGATCACAAGAAACACGACGGCACGCCGGCGTGGATCGGTTTGGACGAGCCGCCAGGTGTGGAGCAACGTCGGCGCCAAGAACACACTGCCGGGGAAGAACCCCACGGCCATGGCGATAATATAGTAATATACAGGTCCGCGATGCCCTTCCATCGGCGCGGAAAAGCGGCCGAAATTGTGATCGCCCAGAAACCCCTTGGTCCACTCCCAATCGGTTCGCAGGCCGACCAGCAAGTACCATGGAAGCGCCACCAGCAGCATGACCGCGACCAACAGGATCGGCCGCATCTGCCAGGCGTTGGCGGCGACGCGCAGCGGATCGAAGGTACGCAGCAGCCACACCGGCGGAGTCAGCAGTTTGCCTCGCCAGCCTGTGGCGGTCACCTGTTCGGGGCGAAACGGCGTGTGGAGATAAAGGTAGTAGACGCCAATGATCGCGGTTGGAAACAGCACGCCGACCGGCCCCTTGGCGAGCACCGCCAGTCCCATTGCCGAGTAGATGCCGACCCAGTCGATCCACCCCACCGGCGGCCGGCCATACTCGGCGGACGGTTGGGCGGAGGAATCTTCTTGCAGCGGAAAGGTCGCCCTGGCGAATAGGTAGAGTGACAGCGTGACGCAGAAAATCAATACGGCGTCGGGCGTGGCGGCTCGCGCAGCAACGACGAACATCAAGCCGCTGGTGATCAACAATGCGGCCCACAGGCCGACCTCACGTGAGAAGAGCCGCCGACCCAATTGATAGGTGAGCAGCACCGTGCCGACTCCGCAAAGGGCCGACCAGAAGCGGGCGGCGAATTCGCCAACGCCAAACACTTCGTAGGCCAGGATCATGCCCCAATAGAGCAACACCGGCTTATCAGTGCGCAGTTCTTGGTTGAAAGTCGGCACCACCCAGTCGCCGCGTTGCATCATCTCGCGGGCGCAGGTGGCATTGCGCGGCTCGTCGATATCCCATAAGCGAGGACCGCCGAGGTTCATAAACAACACAGTGCCGGCAGCGAAAAGAATGATCCAGAAATGCAGGCTACGCTGGGACATCGGTTTCACCCTCCTTGGCGAAACGGGATAGTTGCGGGGCTGCGAAGTGTACGCAACCCCGCGGACGGTTTACAAGTTCAATTCGCCGTAGCTGATCTTCCCTCGTTTACGGCATCTTGTTATTTTTCCCCCCTTCCACCGTCGCTCACGCATGGAAATCGGAGAGCTTGGCCATGAGCTTATCGCAACCGCATGTCGATCCAACCTTGGCGCCGCGCCGCCCGCGGGGCACAGCCCGGTACTATTGGGCGGTATTCGTGCTGTTTTTCTTGGGCTTCTGCGCGCTGGCTATCGACATATCGGTGGCGCGTTGGGTGGCTGCGGGCCATATCTCGGGCGACTTCGCTGCCCTGTTCGAGTTGGCAGAAGTCTTCGCGCATGGGATCGGCATTGCCGGTATTCTTGTCACCGTGGGAATACTCGACCGATCCCAGCGATGGGCGTTGCCAAGAGTGGTTTGCATGGTGCTTTGCACGGGCATGCTTTGCAACCTGATCAAACTGATGGTCGAGCGCTACCGCCCCCGGTCGTTCGATTTGGCCCAGTCAGCGCAAGATTCCTTTGCTGGTTTTCTGCCGCTGTTGTCCGGCGGCAGCGACGGGCAAAGCATGCCGTCGGCCCATGCCGCCTCGGCGGCCGCGCTGGCCGTCGCGTTGGCGTGGCTTTATCCGCGGGCAGCGATCTGGTGGGGCGCGCTGGCGGTGTTTGCTTCGCTACAACGGATCGACTCGCTGTCTCATTTTCCCAGCGATACGCTGTGGGGCGTCGCCATCGGCCTACTCATTGGCGGCGGAATTTTACATGGATGGTTGTCGAATCCTTGGCTGGACCGACTGGAGTACCGCTTGTATGCCGGAGCCGCCCTACACCCGGATCAAGTAGAATGGCGGCAACTCTCCGCGGAGATCGCCCAGGCTTCCCAGTTTGCCAGCGACGGCGCCGCCGCGCTGACCCGCACGGCGAAGCCGGCGCCCAGCAGATGCGGCGGCAAAGCCGCTTGAACAACCGCTTAAACAACGAAATGGTTGCGGTCCAGACTGGAATCCGATAGTTTGAGCAGAGGGCTTCCGTGCGAAGCGCGTCGCTTGCCGACCTGGAAACCAAAGAGAGAGGTCACGATGAGACGATTCGCGATTGCAATCCTTGGCACGCTTTTGGCAATCCCGGCGGTGGGGCAAGAATCGGACTTCTCCGGCGCGGTGGATCATTATGAAGGCGCGCCGGAACAACCGACGGCGGTCGCCAGCGAAGGTCCGCTCGACGAGGCCGCCCTCGGCTGGTCGCAGCGCCAATGGCGGACCAACGTGAGCGACATGTTGGGAAAGCACGCTACCGCCGAAGGCGCCGACCGACACCAGCTTTCCCGCCGACTGGTTGCGCTGTACAACTCGCTGCAACGGGTAGAACTTTCAGCTCGCGACCAGCGCCTGTTGGCGAGCAAGTTGGAAAACCGCCTGTTGCGCACGCGACAAGAGATTCTGGAAGCCAATGAGGGGGCCGCCGCGCGACAACCGGCCAACGTCGACGGCAAGCCGGGCGAGGGAGATTTGGCGGCCAACGGCATCCTGGGACAGTTCGGCAATTTCATCGGGCAGCAAGTTGGCGGACCCCGTAACAATCAGGCAAACGATGAGGGTGCGGAATTGGTCGAGTTGATCGAAAAGACGATCTCGCCGGAGAGCTGGGACGTCAATGGCGGATCAGGCACCATTGTTTACTGGGGCAACCTCAAGGTGCTGGTCGTCCGCAATACCCGTGACGTCCACGGCCAGTTGCAGGATCTGGGCGACGCGCTGCGGAAGGCTGGCAATTAAGCCGGATGATGCAGGGAACGAAGTTTAGCCGTCCGCATGTTATCGGATCGCGGTTCACTTTGTAATGCTGCCTTAACGGAGCGTCGACGTTTGCCTGCCCTGTTTTCTTGGGCCTGGCGGCGAGACGCCACCATCACGGTTGCCGGTGCGCACCGAAGTCTCCACACCGCAGGCTCCGCCCGGTGGACAATCCGCGTCTTAGGCTCTACCATCTGGCAGAAGGATTAAGAGAATTCATTCGCGGGGAGGCAAGAGGTTATGGAAGGCATGGATCTGGTTACAACCGGTCTACGGTGGCTACATATGCTGGCGGCGATAGCGTTGGGGGGCGGTCTGATCTACCAGCGCGTGGCCTTGGTGCCGATCGCGGGCGAATTGACCGACGCGGCCAAGGATCGCGCCCGGCGCGGCTGGGCAATCGTGGTGATGGTCTCCGTTCTGTTCCTGCTGGTCAGCGGGTTGACGAATCTGATACTGACCATCAAGGCGTACAAGGCATTTACGCCAGGGCTGGAAGGGAGCTACCACATGCTGTTCGGCATTAAGTTCCTCTTGGCTTTGGCGCTGTTTTTCTTGGCCAGCATCCTGGCGGGACGTAGCGACAACGCGAAAAAATTCCAGGCCAACGCCAAGCGATGGCTCAATGTGTCGCTACTGTTGCTAGTGATTATCGTCTGCATCTCCGGCGTATTGCGCAATCTGCGGGAGAACGTGCTGATCGAAAACATCGAGCCTGCGGCAATCACAGACACCACGACGGGTTGAACGACTGCGGAGTAGACCATGGACAAGAAGGCGAAGAAGCGACTGGAAGTAGTGCGCAAGAAGATTCAAACCGTGCAGCAGCAGTTGGCCGGCGCCAAGCAGCAGATGGACGATCCGGACGACGTAACCCGGCTCGAGCGGGAGCTGGCCGAACTGCACGCCGAGATGGAAAAGCTGAAGGCGTCGTAGCTTCCGTAGCATGGTCCCCTGGACCGTGCGTACGTGGCGCGCGCGTGAAGGAGTTATCCGGAAGGCTTGAGAAGCGACGTTCTCCTTTGTGCTCGACACTATTCGGCTTGGCACTTCCGCCCCGGTTTCCCGAATTGTTCGGCTTCGCCTTCTGATTCGCGCATCCCAGGCGCGAAGTTGGCATTCGATTTTCTACGCACGGCCCAGGGGGCCATGCTACGTTAACTTGCGTCGCGGTAGGTGGCCGGGGTATGGAGGCCGTCGCCGTTGAAGTCACCGACGATCGGTTTGACCTGCTCGCCCCCTTCCATCTCGAACACGGCGTCCTGGGCGTCGATCTGGCGGTTGTTGTTGGTATCTAGGATGAACGTTCCGTCGCGATAGACTCCGACGTTGGAAACGCCGTTGCCCGTAAAGTCGCCTACCAACGGAATATCGTCCTTCTGACCGAACGAAAATGCCAAGTCGGCGTCGGTGAACTTGCCGTCGCCGTCGATGTCGACGTGCCATTGTCCGTCTTGGAAGATCGCAATCGTATCGATGCCGTCGCCGTTGAAGTCGCCGACCAGTGGGGTGTCGGTCGGCGTGCCGAAGGCGAACACGTGGTCGATTAAATCCTCCCGCAACGAGCCGACGCTCGACAGCTTCAATTCGCGATTGCCCATGGCCGCCTTCTCCAGTTCAGGCGGCAGATTTTTGGCGATCTCATCGCTTGTATTGGCGCTGCTGGGCTGTCCCGGTTCAAAACGAATCGCCGTCGGATCGCCCGACCAGGCGGGACCGAAAATGCCGATGTCGTCCTTGCCGTCGCCGTCCCAGTCGCCGACCACCGGCCGATCATCGGCGGTGCCGAGCTTGGCCCATAGATCCTCCGGATCCCAGTGCCCGTTGCCGTTGACGTCGATGAACCACTCGCCGTCCAAGTAAATGCCGACTTCCGTCACGCCGTCGCCGTTGAAATCACCGGCGATCGGCGTCGCCCCTTCCGCCCCGAATTCCAACACCACGGGATTCCCTTCCCGATCGGTCACTTCCCAGTGTCCCTTGCGGAGCTTTTCGACCGTGAACGCCGATATTTCGGCGCTGGCGGCGGTGATCAACGGCTGCGTCGACACATTCAATCCGCGCGGATAACCGCCATTGACGACGCTCAAGTGCCAGGTATACCACGACGTGCCGTCGGATCCGGTGATGTCCGGCGGGGTCAGGTGCTGCGGGGTGACAATGATCGGGGCGGCGACCTGCCGCAAGGCCGGCTCAAAAGGAATCCGCACGGGCGGATCGGGATCGGGGTCGGGCGTCTGCGGAGGGGGCGGCAACGGGTTGACGCGAATTTCGCTGAAGTTGTTCTCTTGTGCATGTTCGCCGGGGAAGATCGCCACCCGCAGGATCGCGTCGTCCGCCGGATCGACCGTGAGCGTCGCGAGCACCAGCGGGCTAACCGAGTCGGTGGGGTTGATAGCCACGCCGCCGTTGGTGGCGGGCGTGTCGCGACCGTCGACGAAGCCGTTGGGGTGAATTTGGAACACCGCATAGTTGCCGGCTTGCAGTCCTGTAAATTCGTAATACCCGTTGGAGTCTGTCACGACGCGAATGGGTTCCCCCGACGGGTAAGTTCCCGGCAAGGCAATGCTCCCCAGCAGCGGGTCGCCCGTCACGCCATGGCGCAGTTCCAGCGTGACGCCGGCCAGTGGAGTGTCGTCGGGAGTCCGTAGCCCGTCGCGAAGCTCATGAATGTTGCCCGGTACTTCACCGTCTTCGGTGAGCAGGGTAGCGCCATCCTGGAACACATGGCCGCTGATCGCCGCGGGCGGTTTTTCGCAAAAATCGTAGTCGACGAGTTGATCGCCCGAAAAGACCGCGATCTGCGTGAACAAGTCGTCGGCCACAATCCCGCCGCCGGTTCCCACGCTTTCGCCGCCATCGAAATAGCCTGCCGGCTGATGCTCTCGCACGCCGTAGTCACCGGGCCGCAAATTATCGAACTGATACTCTCCGTTGGCATCGGTGGTCGTCGTGGCGATGACGTTGCCGTTGGCGTCCAGCAGATCGATCACTACGTCGGAGAGCGGCAGTTCGCCCGGATCGTACTCGCAGTTGCCGTTTTCATCGGCATGTACCCGGCCGCTGATGCTGCCGGGGAGCAGTTCGCCAAAATCGTAGTCGACGCCCGTTTCGCCGTATTCAATAGTGACTTGGCGAATCGCGTCTCCCGGGTTGTCCGCCGTGCCGCCCAGATTTCCCGCGGCATCAAGCCCGTCGAGCCACCCGAGAGGCTGCACCTCGACGATGGTGTAGGTACCGCGATCGAGTCCGGTGAACTCGTAGTATCCGTCGGCCCCGCCACTGGTGGTGGTTGCCACCTCGTTGCCGTCGGCGTCGATCAGCCGGAGCGTGACGCCGGAAATGCCTTCCTCGCCAATCTCGCGAACCCCGTTGTCGTCGCGATCGTGATAGACGTGGCCGGAGATCGTGAGCGGTACGTGTTCGCAGAAATTGTAGTCGACCGCGATCGTTCCGCTGCCAAGGGCGATCTCGGCGATCAGGTCGTTCGCCGCCTTAACGCCGCCGGCGCTGCCGATCTTGTCGCCACCGTCCAGGTATGCGGCCGGTTGATGCTCGAATACGGAGTAGACGCCCGGCGGCAGACCGTCAAAGAGGTATTCGCCGTTGTCGTCGGTATACTGCGTGGCAATTACGTTCCCGGCGGCATCGAGCAGATCGATCTGAACACCGGAGAGCAACGTCTCGCTCGGATCCCACTCGCAGTCGCCGTCCTCATCGGCATGAACCCTTCCGCTGATGCTGCTGGGCGCGACTTCGCCGAAGTCGTAGTTCACGCCGGTGTCGCCAAACTCCATCACAATCTGACGAATGCGATCGCCGGGATTCTCCGCGGCGCCGCCCAGATTGCCCGCCGCGTCCTTGCCGTCGAGCCAGCCGGCTGGTTGCGTTTCGACGATCGAGTATTCCCCAGGGGGCAAACCTGTGAATTCGTAGTAACCGTCGGCGCCGGCGCTGCTGGCGCTTGCCACCACGTTGCCCGCGGCGTCGTACAGCGTCAACGTGGCGCCGGGAATACCTTCCTCGCCCAAATCGCGCACCCCGTCGTTGTCTCGATCATGATACACATGGCCGGAAAGAGTTAGCGGCAGGTGCTCGCAAAAGTTGTAGTCGACCGCTTCCATGCCGGGGCCGATCACGATGTTGCTGATCAGGTCGTTCGCCGAGACAACGCCGCCGGCGGAACCGACGTGATCCCCCCCGTCGAGATACACGTCCGGCTGATGCTCGAACACGCCGTAGGTGCCGATCGGCAGGTCGGTGAATTGGTAGAGGCCGTTGGCATCGGTGTAGGTTGTCTGTAGCACATTGCCGTCGGCGTCGAGCAAATCGATCTGCACGCCTTCCAGCAGGATGTCTCCTGCGTTGAGATCGCAATTGCCATCGGTGTTGGCGTGAACGCGGCCGGAGATCGATCCCGGCAAGATTTCGCCGAAGTTGTACTCCACGCCGTCCTGGCCGCTGAGCAGTTGGATGTCGTTGATCTCGTCACCCGGATTGACCGCGCTGCCGCCGAGCGAACCAGGCGTGTCCAGCCCGTCATGATACGGCGCAGGCTGGTTGACCTCGACCACCCGATACTGGCCAGGCCGCAGCCCATCGACGAACCACTTGCCATCGCTGTCGGTGCTGACTTCAATCGGGGTGAGACCGTTGCCGTCGATGGTCGTCACCGGCACCACGCGGATGGTCACGCCGCCGATCCCCTCTTCGCCCGCCTCCCGCTGGCCGTCGTTGTCGCGATCGTGATAGACGTAACCGCCAAGGCTGCCGGGCAGGGCCTCGGCAAAGTCGTTTTCGACGCTGTCTTCGCCGCCGCGTAATTCGATCTCGCTGACGATGTCGCTGGTCAGCACGGTGCCGCGATCGTCCGTGCCGACTCGCCCTGCGTCGGCGCCGACGCTGTAGTAGCCGTCGGGCTGTGTTTCGACCACGCGATACGTCGCCGGCAGGATGCTGGGGTCATCGAACTTGTAGTGACCGTCGGCGTCGGTGACGGCTGTCAGCCCGGTCGAGACGTAGTTAGCGCCCTCCTTGCGGAGCAGCGTGAGATTCACGCCGGCGATGCCGTCGTCCTCGGCGTCCTGATTGTTGTTCAAGTTTTGATCGACAAACACCGTGCCGGCGATGGTGATCGGCAGCGGCGTTTGCGGCGTGCTGCCGACCGCTCCGGCGGTTCGATCGCTGAAATCGCCTTGTGCGGGTGGTACTATCGTGTCGGAGGGAAGATCCAAAGTCGAACCAGCGGCTGCGGCGGAGGCCGCGAACTGGGAATCGAAGAAATCGAAGTACGTTGTTTCGATTTCGGCGCTTTCGTAATGCGGGGCGGTGAATTCGCCGGTGATTCGCGCGCCTTCAAACTCGCCCCCCTCGACGAGAGCCGTCGGCGCGAAGAATCCCATTTCATCCACATCGACGGTGAACACCAGCCGATCGCCGGCGGTAAAGCCTTCCAAATCAATCACCAACAACATGCCGCCGTCGGCGACGTCGACGTTGGTAATCGAGAAGCCGGAGGGCGTTTCAAACTCGAGATCGACGCTGTTGAACGCACCGAGTCCGCCAGGCTGGGTATCGAAGAAGGTGTCCCCCATCGAGAGCTCGCCATTGCGCGCCTTGTCGCCGTCGATGATTATGCGATTGAGTGTGGTCCCTTCGGCGCCTCCCTCGAACGTCACAACAAAGCGATCGGGGGCGGAATCGTCGCCGGTGGCCTCCTCGAAGTAGACCGACCCGAAGTGGATGTCGGCGGCCAGTAATTGCCGTGGCTCGAGCGTCTCGAAATGGCACGAGTGTGGTCCCGCCAGCACCTTGGATGCGCGCGAACCGTGGGTGCCTTGCTGCTTGCCGCCGTGTAGTATTCGCTGGATGAAACCCACGAGGTGAACCTCCGTGTTACCAAATTCGTTTGTTTTTACGCTTCGCAAGCAGTCGCGGCTGTCACTTCCGACATCAGCCGAACCGCGCTAGCGGCCGGTTTTTCAACGCTAACCGGGGGCTAGCGCCCTGCGGCTGATGTTGGATGCCGATTTTCTCACAACCTCAGAGGGAGAAGAATTTCATCTCCATCAATCCTGTTATTCTTGATTTCCAGCCAGTTTGCCTGTTATCGCGAGTAGCGGTCGTCGAGCGGCGTGCGCACCGTTTCGTCGCCGCGGTCGGGATTGAGATTCCACAGCCGGATTGTTGTGTCGAAACTTCCGGACGCCAGGCGTTGACGCCCCGGATCGTAAGCCAGCGCGCCGACGCTGCCCTTGTGCCCGTACAGCCGATCGGTCTCGTCGCCGGTGCTCAGATCCCACAGGCGGATGTCGTTGTCGGTGCCGCCGGTAGCGATCTTGCGCGGCCCGACGAAGACCAGGCTCATCACCTTCGCGGTGCGGCAGTTCAGTTCCAGCAGCATCTCGTTTTGCGGCACGCTCCAGACGCGCACCCGCCCATCTTCGCTGCCGGAGGCGAGCAGCTTGGCGTCCGGCGAGAACTCCAGCGCACGAATGCGACGTTGATGGGCGTCGCGGCGATTGGAGAGTACCTCGCCTTGGGCATTGTCCCACACGCGGATGCAGCCGTTGCGACCGGCGGCGGCGATTGTCTGCCCATCGTGGGCGAATGCGATGGTCCGCATGTCGACGCACGGGCCGCCAATCTCCTGCTTGACTTTGCCGGTGGTTGTATCGAACAGCCGGAGGGTCTTCTCGAAACCGGCCGCCGCGAGCGTGTCTCCCGTGG
>JBBDLY010000521.1:0-1865 GCA_040878585.1 Pirellulales bacterium | reverse complement strand
GCCCAATCGCTTTTGGCATGACGCAACAGAAATAGATGCTTCATGGAATTCGCCCTCGGCGCTAAGTGGACATTGCGCTAAGTGGACACAGTCGGCAAGTCAGTAAAGAATTACTAGAAAACGACGAATGTATTGGATTGTAGTCTCTCTGCATGGCGCAAACCACCACGACGGCCCTCCGACGGCGGTTTGTGTGCTGCCATGTTGGTCGCTCATCGGCCGCCGTAACATGCCATAACCCTATAGCCAGCGGAGACTTCTTCCCGACCGTGTGGATATGGCGTATGATGGGGCGTGGCACTGGGTGCTTTTTAGATCGGTGGAAAGGTGCAGCGGTAATTCATGGAAAAGATTCTAGTAATCGATGACGATCGGACCATTCTTCAGATGATCGTCGCGGCGCTGGAAGAGGAAGATGTTCAGGTGCTGACTTCGGCCGACGCCGAAGACGGCCTGGCGCAGATTCGGGAATTCGTTCCCGACGTTGTACTATTGGACATCATGCTGCCGGAATTGTCGGGCTTGGAGGCGTTTCAGAAGATTCGCCATCTCGACAGCAAACTGCCGACCATTTTCATCACCGGCAGCGGAAACAGCGACACGGCGATCGAGGCGATGAAGCTGGGCGCCTACGACTACCTGCTCAAACCGCTCGATCTGAAAAACGTTCGCGAAGTGGTCACGTCGGCACTGAAGATCCGGCGAATGATGAACGTCGAAGTTGGCGTGCGACAAGCTGTCTCACCTGACGATAAGGGCGACTTTATCATCGGCCGCAGTAAGGCGATGCAGGAGGTGTTTAAATCGATCGGCCGTGTCGCCTCTCAGGCGGTGACGGTTTTGATTATTGGCGAAAGCGGCACCGGCAAGGAACTGGTCGCTCGAGCCATCTACCAACACAGTCACCGGAACGAAGCGCCGTTTCTGGCAATCAACTGCGCGGCCATTCCAGAGAACCTGCTCGAAAGCGAGTTGTTCGGCCACGAGCAAGGCGCGTTCACCGGCAGCACGCGGCGGCGGATCGGCAAATTTGAACAATGCAGCGGCGGCACGATTTTTCTGGACGAAATCGGCGACATGCCCGTGATGCTGCAAAGCAAGATACTGCGACTGCTGCAGGATCAGCAATTCGAGCGGGTGGGGGGCAACGAGACAATCACCACCGACGTGCGGCTGATTGCCGCCACGAACAAGAACCTCGAGAAGATGGTCGAGAAGGGAACGTTTCGAGAGGACTTGTATTACCGGTTGAATGGATTTCTGATCTGCCTGCCGCCGTTGCGGGAACGCGAGGACGATCTGGTCGCCCTGATCGAACACTTCCTGGCGCGATACAATCGAGAACTGGGCAAGAACATCGAAGGGGTGGCGCCCGACGCCATGGCCCGTCTGCAGCATTATAAGTGGCCCGGAAACATTCGCGAATTGCAGAGTGTGATTCGGCAGGCGATTATTCAGACGCCCGGTCCGGTGATCACCAGTGATTTCATTCCCAAGGATACATGCGATTTCCTGGAAGAATCGAGTTGCCCTGACGGCGACGACGATAGTGAAGCGCTCACATCATTCATTGACGATTTGTTTCGCCAAGGCTCGGAAGAGATGTACGCCGAGACGATCGAATACGTCGAACGCCACCTGCTGACGCGGGTACTGCGAGAGACCAACGGCAACCAGTCGCAAGCAGCCAAGATGCTGGGCATCACGCGGGGCAGCTTACGAAACAAGATTCGCTCGCTCGGCTTGTCGATCGATCAAGTGGTGCGTGTAGGCGAAACGGACGAAGAGCAGGACGCAATCGAAGCGGCGCGTTAAAGCGGTGCATTGGGCCTGTCGGGCTGGGCCATGGCGCGATAGTCGTCCAG
>JBBDLY010000520.1:0-1870 GCA_040878585.1 Pirellulales bacterium | reverse complement strand
CTTGTCGCTGGCAACGGCCGCTTCCTGAGCAAACAGTGGGGAACACCAAAAGCAGCAAACGAAAGCCAGCACGACTGCGTGTATTCGATGCCAATACGCCATTGTAGATGCCTCTCCGAAATTTAACCGAACCATCCCACGCGGCTTTTCTTTAGTCGTAATCTTAATCATAATCGAATACCCGGGCGAGTAAGATTATGATCAAGTGTAGGTGTCGTTACCCTGTTTGGGCGGCGTAGTGTTGTGCGTATTCCAGCACCCACAGGTCGACGGTCTCGAAGAACGTATCCAGATCGACTTCCGCCAGTTTCTGGTAGTAGTTGCGGTTGAAAACCTCTTTGTTGCGAATCGTGCCTCGGGCGCTGACTTCCAGCACCCCGATTGAGGCGAACGGACGCACGGTCATCTCCAGCCGGCTATACAGGTTGGCCCGTCCGTCACGACGGACGGCCACGTCGTCGCGGCTCACAGCCGCGCCCCAGCCTCGGTCGCTGGCCACCGGCGCGTACTGAAATCCGGGAAAGTGATTGGGCAACTGTGCCAGGCATTGTTCCACGTGCTCGCTCAATTGCAAGCGAAAGTCGCCGTGCCGGCGCCGCAGTTCTTCTTCCGTCAGGGCGGCTTCCGCCTCGGCGCGGTCGCGATCGACGCGGTGCTTTTGCCCGCGGGCGATGGCGCGTTCCAGGCGTTCTTCGAATTCAGTCATCAATCGCTTCCCGTGGTGGCGCTCTATTCTAGCCGTTTGCCGAGGTGTCGTCTTCCTTGCGATGCATGAATTGCAGCAAGTCGCCAAAACTGCGGAGCGGCTCCTCGCCGCGAGCCATTTCCTCGGTAATGGGGGGCAGCGGCCGTTTGGGGCGCGGTTTTTCGCCGCCGCCGCGCTGTTCCTTGCGCGGCTTGCGGCCCGACTCGCGCCGCTTCGGCCGGCCCGCCGCCTCACCTGCCACGTCGCGGCGGCTCGGTTTTTTGCGTTGCGGTTTCTCCGGTTTCGGCGTGCCGGGCGGAATCATCGTCAGCCCCACCCGGCGGCGGCTCTTGTCGATCTCCATCACCCACACCGTGACAATATCGCCGACGGCTAGCACCTCGTGCGGATCCTTCACGAAGCGATTCGCCACTTGGCTGATATGCACCAACCCAGAGTCGTGCAGGCCGATGTCGACGAACGCGCCGAAGTCGACGACGTTCAATACCGTGCCGGTCAACTCCATGCCCGGCTCGAGGTCTTCGAGTTTAAGCACCCCTTTCTTGAAGATCGGCGGCGGCAGATCTTCCCGTGGGTCACGGCCGGGGCGGCTCAGTTGCAACAGGATATCGCGGAGCAAGTGCTCGCCGATGTCAAGCGTCTGCGACAGCGCCCCCGCGTCGGCCGCCGCGGCGCGGCTAGCCAGCCGATTGGCGGGCGTCTTCGCCGCCGGGGCCGCCGCGGCAGTTTCCGTCGCGGCAGTCTCCGTCGCCGGTGCATCGGCCGCCGCCGACGGGCGACTATGTTGGACGTCAAGCCCCAGTTCGAGTTCCTCCGGCTTGACTTCCAGTTGCACCAGCACCTTCTCGGCGACGGCGTAGCTTTCCGGATGAATCCAGGTCTTGTCGAGCGGATTTTCGCCGTCGGCGATCCGCAGGAAACCGGCCGCCTGCACGAAAGTCGCTTCGCCGAAACCGGGCACGCTCCGCAGATCGCCCCGGCTGCGAAACGGTCCATGCTTGGTGCGATACTCGTACAGTCGCCGCGCGGTCAATTGATTGAGACCCGACACATAGCGCAGCAAGGCGGGGCTGGCGGAATTCAACTCGACCCCCACGTAATTCACGCACGACTCGACCACCCCGTCGAGCGAATCGCGCAAATGCCGCGCTTTCAGGTCGTGCT
>JBBDLY010000519.1:0-1871 GCA_040878585.1 Pirellulales bacterium | reverse complement strand
GAGGTAACGATGATCTATTTGTTTGAGCAAACCGAGGGAAAAGGAGACAACTGAGTATCCTTTTCTTCGTTCTCTCTGTTCCCTCCTGTTCAACATCTTGATCACATTGCCACCCTTAAAGCCCTGCGTCTAACTCCTTACTTGCCAATACGGTTCGGCGCTTCTTTGCCACGCGCCATATTGAGCGCTTCGCCCGATGGATCGTGGTAGGCCGAGAACTCGGCAATGGTCGGAATGCCCTCCGTCGTGGCAATCACATTCAGCCGCACCTTGGTCGTCGTGCGGGCGACGATCGGGGCAATGAATTCGCCGCCGATTTCGCGGCCGTTGAAGCAGCTCAACCACTGCTGTTTTTCATCGTCCCAGTATTCGATCATGTAGCGAATGATCGAGGAACCCGCGGCTTCCTTGAGCTTGAACTCGTTGACTGCCGTCGGCTGGTCGAAGTCGAGTTGCAGCCACTCCCCAGTGGCGGTTTTCGGCCGCCAGGCCGTGGCTGCGTCGTCGTCGATTGCGTGGGCGGCGTCGCTGTCGGCGGCTTGCGACGAGGCGCTCGTCTGGGCCGCCAACTTCGGAGTGCCGCAGGCGGCGCTGAGATCCTGGATGACGCAGTCAATGAACGCCGTCCGCTTATCTTTCTCGGGGTCCATTACCCGCATCAGGGCTTCCCCCTTGGAAAGATAGAAGCGGCAGTTGGTCCAGGTCGATTCGTTCCAATCGGTGGTATTGACGATCGCGCACCGCGGCAGCCCGATCGGCCGCTTCGACTTGCCATTGATCACGCAATTTTCCATCACGATGCCGTTATGCGGATGCCCGTCCGAGGCGTAGCAGCACAGCAAGAAGCCGGGGCCGTCGGTGTCGTGGAACAAGCAGTTTCGCATGGTCATGTTGTCGCAATTGCCTTCAAAGTCGAAAGCTTGACCGTCGCCGCTGCCGCCGCCGATGGAAACAAAGCCCCATTCGCTATCCTCGAACACCCAATCCTTGCAGCGGAAGAACATCGAGCCGGCCACGCCGTTGAAGGAGAGGAAGTCTTTCAACCGGCCGATGTCGTGCGTCACGCAGTTGCGCATGGCGCCGCCGTCGACGCCGCGGATGCCTTGCTGCCATTGGTAGCCTTCCTCGAACAGACAATCTTCCATCACCATGTTCTTGAAGTTGTAGATGTACGACGCTTGCTTGTTGAAGTTGTCGGGGCTGTTCGTCCACACGCCGGAGGCCAAGCGGCGGAAGACGCAGTTCTTGATCATGATGTCGGCCAACACAATCCGGTTGGCCCGCTCGTACGAGAAAAAGCAGATCCCCAGGCCGATCTTGCGTTTGGGGTAGTCTTCGTACCGCTGATATTTGAGCGAGTCGTGGAAGTAGCAGTCCTCGATCCAGATGAACTCCTTGGTCTCGCATTCCGCCGAGTACTCCGCGTAAATGCCGGTCATGCAGCGGTTGAACTCGAGGCCGACGATTTTAAAGCCCCCCTGGTCGGAGAGATAGATGCCGGCCAGGTCTTCGTTGTAGTCCTCGCGGTCGATGATTGGCTTGGGGCCGTCGCCGTAGGCCCCAATGAAAATCGGATTCTCCGGGGTGCCTTGTCCCTTGGGATGCAGTTCTTCGTTGAAGGTGTCGCCGCTTTTGAGCAGGATGCGATCGCCGGGGGACAGCTTGACTTTCGACGCCTTGGCCAATGTTTTCCACGGACCCGCCTCTCCATCCACTTGGGCGGAGGTGCCGGTCGATTCGTCGTTGCCTTCCGACTGGCTCACGTAGTAGGTGGTCGCTGCCGCGGCGGGCGGAGCGGTTGCCGACGCCAGTACGGCTACTACGGACACGGCACATAATCCTCGTAGAACTTGCGCGAATCTCATCTGCTG
>JBBDLY010000518.1:0-1881 GCA_040878585.1 Pirellulales bacterium | reverse complement strand
AAACTCGGCGCAATGATCACGCGGAAGCCGTAATCCTGCAGCGCCCACGGAGCGTGTTCGCGACTGGAGCCACAACCGAAGTTTTCACGGGTCAGCAGAATGCTGGCTTGTTCATGTCGGGGATGATTCAGTTCAAATTCAGGATCGTGCGAGCCGTCGTCCAGGAACCGCCAGTCGTAAAAAAGAAACTCGCCGAAGCCGGTCCGCTCAATCCGCTTGAGAAACTGCTTGGGGATGATCTGGTCGGTGTCCACGTTGGCCCGATCCATCGCCGCGACGATGCCGGTGTGTTGCTTGAATGGTTCCATCTAAAATTCCTTGGCGAAAGCATATCAGCCGCACCGCGCAAGCGGCCAGTTTGGCATGGCCAACCGGGGGCTAGCGCCCTGCGGCTGATGTTGGATTGCGATTTTTCGCACAGCCTCTGAAATCAATGGATGCGGTTAGCAGCCAGTATCCCTCATTTTTCTGCCCCATAATCTTTTTGCCAGATCCTTCCGCCGTCCGAATACGTCAGATGGCTGAAGTGATACATTATTTGTAATCCCAGTCGCGGATGTCGACAAAGTGGCCGCGGATGGCGGCGGCGGCGGCCATTGCGGGCGAGACCAGATGCGTGCGGCCTCCCTTGCCTTGCCGTCCTTCAAAGTTGCGGTTGCTGGTCGAGGCGCAGCGTTCGCCGGGTGCGAGCTTGTCGGGGTTCATCGCCAGACACATGCTGCAACCCGCTTCGCGCCAATCGAAGCCCGCTTCGCGGAAAATCGCATCCAGCCCCTCGGCTTCCGCCTGCTGCTTCACCTGGCCGCTGCCCGGCACAACCATTGCGCCAACCGCTTCGCTGACGCGGTACCCCTTAACCACGGCCGCCGCGGCCCTCAGATCCTCGATACGGCTGTTGGTGCAGGAGCCGATAAACACGCGATCGAGTTGGATCGACGCGATCGGCGTACCGGCGGTCAGCGCCATGTAATCCAAGGCGCTCACGGCCGTTTTACGTTGCCCCTCGCTCTCGCAACCGGCCGGGTCGGGCACCTTGCCGGTAATCGGGGCGACCTGACCGGGATTCGTCCCCCAGGTAACTTGCGGCATCACGTCGGCGGCCTCGTAGATCTCAACCCGATCGTAGGCGGCCCCCTCGTCGCTGGGGAACTGCCGCCAACGTTCAATTGCCGCATCGAAATCCTGCGGCACGTGTTGCCGACCGCGCAGATACTCGAACGTCACGTTGTCGGGCGCGATCATGCCTGCCCGAGCGCCGGCTTCGATCGCCATGTTGCAGATCGTCATGCGGTTTTCCATCGACAGCCCGCGGATCGCCTCGCCGGTGTATTCCAGGCAGTAGCCGGTCCCGCCGCTGGCGGTAAGCTGGCCGATGATATAGAGCACCAAATCCTTGGCTGTCACCCCTGGGGCAAGTCTGCCGTTGGTTCGCAATTCGCATGTCTTGGGCTTGGTTTGCCGCAACGTTTGCGTGGCCAGCACGTGTTCGACTTCACTGGTTCCGATGCCAAACGCCAGCGCGCCGAATGCGCCGTGCGTCGACGTATGGCTGTCGCCGCAGACAATCGTCATGCCGGGTTGCGTCAGTCCCAGTTCCGGGCCGATCACATGCACGATTCCCTGATTGGGATCGTGAATATCATATAGGCGGATACCGAATTCCTTGCAGTTTTCCCGCAGCGTATCGACTTGCTTTCTGCTGATCGGGTCGGCGATCGGCAACGCCCGGTCGCTGGTCGGCACATTGTGGTCCGGGGTGGCGATGGTCCGATCGGGCCGCCGCACCTTACGCCCGGCCAGCCGCAATCCCTCGAATGCTTGCGGACTGGTCACCTCATGAACCAGTTGCAAATCGATGTACAGAATGGATTGACCGTTGGC
>JBBDLY010000517.1:0-1885 GCA_040878585.1 Pirellulales bacterium | reverse complement strand
TGATCTTCTTTATGTTCCGGCGCACTCGGGATCAATTGATGGGGGGCGGCGGCATTCTTTCGAGCTTCACCAAAAGCCCGGCTCAGCGGCACGACGTCACCAAGCAGCAAATCACCTTCGAGGACGTCGCCGGTCTGGAAGGGGTCAAGACCGACTTGCAGGAAATCGTCGACTTCCTCAAGAGTCCCGAGCGGTTTCAAAAACTGGGCGGTCGCGTCCCCAAGGGCGTCCTGCTGATGGGGCCGCCGGGGACCGGCAAGACGTTGCTGGCCCGCGCCGTGGCGGGCGAAGCGGGCGTACCGTTCTTCAGCATCTCCGGCAGCGAGTTCATTCAGATGTTTGTCGGCGTCGGCGCCGGCCGCGTGCGCGACATGTTCAAGACCGCCAAGGACGCCGCGCCGTCGATCTTGTTCATCGACGAAGTCGACGCCGTCGGCCGGCACCGGGGCGCGGGCATGGGGGGCGGCAACGACGAGCGCGAACAGACGCTCAATCAGATCCTCAGCGAGATGGATGGCTTCCTGCCGAACGAGTCGGTCATCGTGCTGGCCGCCACCAATCGGCCCGACGTGCTCGATCCGGCTCTGCTGCGGCCGGGGCGGTTCGACCGGCACGTGACGGTCGATCGGCCGACGCTCAAAGGTCGCATCGAGATATTCGGCGTGCATGTTCGCGACGTGCCGCTGGACGACGACGTCGATCTGAAGCGTCTGGCCGCCGGCACCGTCGGCCTGACGGGGGCGGACATCCGCAACTTGGTCAACGAGGCGGCCCTGTGGGCGACGCGGCAAAATAAAACGGCCGTCTCGATGGAAGACTTCGAGCACGCCCGCGATCGCATCCTAATGGGCCCCAAGCGGGAGGAAGTGCTCAACGAGGAAGAGAAGGAGAAGACCGCCTACCACGAAGCTGGCCACGCGCTGCTGGCCTGGCTGTTGCCCGGCAATCGCAAGCTGCACAAGGTGACCGTGATTCCCCGCGGCCGCGCGCTGGGGGTGACGCAGTTGCTGCCCGACGAGGATCGGCTCAATCTGGGCCAGCGCGATCTGGATGCGTACCTGGCGCAGATTCTCGGCGGGCGATCGGCTGAAAAATTGATCTACAACGAACTATCCGCCGGCGCGGAAAACGATCTGCAAAACGCCACCAAGGTCGCCCGCAGGATGGTCACCCACTGGGGCATGAGCGAGCGGCTGGGGCCGGTCTCGTACCAGGCGGGCGAGGACGAACCGTTCCTGGGCAAGGAGTTCACCGAGCAACGGCACTTCAGCGACCATACGGCCCAAGTGATCGACGAAGAAGTGAAACGCATCTTGCTGGAGGCGGCTGAGCGGGCGGACCAGGTACTGGCGGCCAATCGCGAGAAATTGGTCAAGCTGACCGAGGAACTGATCAGTCGCGAGGAACTGAGCGATCGCGAGGTGGAAGAGATCATCGGCCCGGCCGTCGGCCGAGAAAAACAATCCCACGCCCCTTTGAGGCGTGAGGCTTGAGGCGTGAGGCTTGAGGTTTGAACCCTGAACCCTGAACCCTGAACCCTGAACCCTGACCCCTGACCCCTCGGAACAACCATGGCTCAGCCCAATCCCCCGATCGCCCACATGGTCTATTTCACGTTGACCGACAACTCCCAGGCGGAGTGCGCCCGGCTGATCGCCGCCTGCAAGACGTATCTGTTCGACCATCCGGGCGTGGTCTACTTCAGTACGGGAGTCCGCAGCGAAGACTTTGCCCGCGACGTGAACGACCTGGAGTACGACGTCCATCTAACGGTGGTGTTCCAAAACAAAGCGGCGCACGACGCCTACCAAATCGCCCCCGCCCACGAGCAGTTCATCCAGGAATGCAAAGGCAACTGGGAGCGGGTTCGCGTGTTCGACAGCGT
>JBBDLY010000516.1:9377-11043 GCA_040878585.1 Pirellulales bacterium | reverse complement strand
CCGCGTGTAGGGGAATGACGAATGTCGAAATCCGAATGACGAAGGAATGTCGAATGTCGAATGACGAACTGTTTCAGGCTTCGTCATTCTGGTTTTCTTCGTCATTCGGATTTCGACATTCGTCATTTAGTCAAGCTATGATTTCCCGCCGCCGGCTGTAGTAATCCCACACGACGTACCGATCCAGATCGTTGCCGGCGGTGAAGAACACGCGGCCCTTGGTCGTCTCGGCCAGACGGTAGGCGAATTGGATGTCTTCGCGCGACTGCGACCAGCTTGGCAGCAGGAAGATATTGATGGTGATTCCTTCCCGCTGGCAGAGCAGCGCCTCGCGCATGGTCGCTTCTTCGGTTTCCGGGGCCGGCGGGTAGAGCAGGTACAGCAGGGGACCTTCAAAGTGTGCGGTTGGCAGTCCGTCGGTGATGAGGATCACTTGCCGGTTCGGCGTGTCTTGCGAAGACAAGAACCTGCGGGCCTGTTGCAGCCCGTGCTGGATGTTGGTGAAGTGCGGCGGAATCTGGAACTCGCTGATGTCGTCGCGGCTCATGTCCGCCCGCAGTCGCACCACTGGATCGTGGATTGTGACCGGCTTGGGCATCAGCGAGACCAACTCGCCCGGCGGCACCGGCTTGGCGAAGCTGTACATCTCGATGAATTGCAAAAAGTCGCCGGGATACTCCTTGCGGATCAGCCCGTCGAGCGCCAGGCCCATCCGCTTGACGTTGATGTACTGCCCGTCGTAGCGCATCGAACCGCTCATATCCATCACCACGGCGGTGGCGCACTTGGGCGAGTTGCGGGTGCGGTGGATTACGATATCTTCGCTGCGCATCCTCAGCGGTGTTTGCGTTCCTGCCCGGGCCATGGTGTTGATCAACGTCTGCACGACGTCCATGTTGGCCACCGAGTCGCCGAACTCGTACTCCTTGGTCTGCTGCATCTCGACCGCCCCTTCGCCCACGATCGGCCCCTGGTGCCGGCCGCTACGGGCCGCTTGCAGATCGCTGAAAATACGCTCCAGCAGGCGGCTCTGAAACAGCTTGTACGCCTGCGGCGAAAGCTGGAACTGTCCTTTCTGGAAGTCCAGCCCCTGCCGGGCGGCCATCTCTCGCATCATGTCTTGAATCTGCTGCTGCAAGGCGGAGAGCTGCTCCATGTCGCCCGGCTCGGCGAACTCGCTGAGCATCTCCATGTCAATGACGCCGATGCGGGCGTCCTTCATCGCCTCGCGAAGCTGCTTGAGCAACTCGTCGATCTTTTCGAGTTCTTCTTTGATCTCAAGCGCCTGCGGGATAGTCATCGAGTCGCGGCCGGTGAACTCGTACCTGGCGGCCAGTTCGTCGACTTGATACTTGTCCCCCAACCGATCGACCAACTTTACCAGATCGCGGGCGAAGCGGCCTTGCTCGTTGCCGGCGCGGTACCAGAGCATTTCCAGATCGCGGATTTGCTCGGTGTGGAACGCTTCCTTGAAGTAGGGGCGCAGTTTCTTCGGCGGTTGCACCTGTTCGCCAAGCTCGCGGTATGCCCGCTTGGCGCGCTTGCGGACGCCGTCGGTCTCATACTTCTGAAGAATCTTTCGCTTACGCTCCTCGAGCATCGCGATCAAGGCGTCGAGGCTTGGCCCCAGTCCTTGAATCTGGCTGGGATCGAGTCTCACTGCCCG
>JBBDLY010000516.1:0-9277 GCA_040878585.1 Pirellulales bacterium | reverse complement strand
GCGGCGGCGGCAACTTGCGCCACGGGCGTGGCGCAACTGTGGCCGGTCAGCTCGGCAAACTCGCACTGGTCGTCGTGGAAGTAGCATTCATGCACCAGCAGATCGACGCCGCGTATCTGCTCGACGTACGGCGCGTCGGCCGCGGCCGTGGTGTCGGTCACGTAGGCCATGCTCGCTCCCGGCAGGTCGAGCCGATAACCGACCGATCCGCCAGGATGGGCCAGCGGAAAGTGAGTCACCTGCCCGCCGCCGGCGACCGGCACCGCCATGCCGCGCGACAACGGGCGATTCGCGTATTGGTGATCGACCGGAAAGATCAACGGCGCATGCAAGTGCTGGTCGATGGCGGCCAACTTGTCCGCCTCGCCATGCACCGTGACTCGCTTCATTTTCTCTTCCCACAAGTCGCCCAGCAGATACGTGAGGCCGACGACGTGGTCCAGGTGAGCGTGACTTAGGAAAACGTCCAGTTCCTTGGTTTGCAGCAACGGTTTGAGCCGATGCATGCCGGTGCCGGCGTCGAACACGACGCCCAATTCCGGCAGCATGAAGCAAGCCGTCTGGCGGCGTTCGTTGGGATGATAGCCGGTGGTGCCCAACAGATGGAGTTGCATGGCGATGCCAGGTCTCTGGTTTCAGCAGCCAGGATTCAGGGGTCCGATTCTCCCAAGTCGATGCTATTAGTGTACCATGATGGAGACCGGCGTCGTTGCCCGTACGGCTGAGAAACTTGACGCGACTATCGACCGTTTCACGTCACGGAGTGAGACGCTTCATTCGGATCATCCAAACGGCCAGAACCTCTGCACATCCAATCCGATCACGAAGATCATCAGCCCCAGGATCATAAACAGCCCCAGGTACATCAGCGGGGTTTGCACCCGTTCGCTGACCGGCTTGCCGGTCACCAGTTCGGCCAATAGGAACATCATGTGGCCGCCGTCGAGGACCGGGATCGGCAGGAAGTTGACCACCGCCAGGTTGGCGCTGAGCAGCGTCAGGAAGACCAGGAATTCGGGAAATCCGCGATTGGCCTGACTGCCGGCCACCGCCACAATCGTGCCTGGCCCGCCCAGCAGCTTCACCGAGACTTGGCCGGTGGTGAGTTTCTTCAAAAAGATCACCACCTGGGCCGCGGCGTTGAAGGTTTCGCGATATCCCAGGTAGAGCGCATCGGTGAAGCTTTCGGCTTGCTGCACCTTGTAGTTCGAGGCGAAGTGGAATCCCCGCTCGGCCAGGAAGAATCCATCCAAATCGGTCGGCAGCACCGTGATATGTAGCGGCTTGGTTTCGCCTTCTCGCTGGACGTGCAGTTTCAACTTGGTGTCTGGTTCCAATTGCGGTAGCACGTCGCGGACGAGGAACAGCCAGTTGTCCTGTTCCGGCTCGCCTTCGTCGCGCACCCGCACTTGGAAGGTTTCCTTGAATCGCGAATACTTGTCGACTTCCACTTTCAGTTGTTCGTCGTTGGCTGCCACGAAATCGACGGCCGTGACCACGTCGCCCGGCCTGATGCCGGCCTTGGCCGCCGGGCTATTTGCGGCGACCTCCTGCACGATCGATTCAACCGGATAGCACAAGCCCATCGTCGGTACTTCCATCGCGCAATCGGGCGGCACCACGGTTGGCGACCAGGGGGCGTCGCGCAGTGTAAGGCCGAACGTCAACTCGCGGCTGGAGTCGCCAATCTGCCGCCGCACCACCACCTCGACCTCCGGCTTTTCCGTTGCCAGCGCCCGCATCCGCTCGGGTAGCGTGACCGGATTTCCGATCGGCTGGCCGTCGATCGAGACGAGCCAGTCGCCCGTCTTCAGCCCGTTACCTATCGTGTCGTCCGACGTTTTGTGAACGGCCGCCGCGGCTGGAGAGCCTGGCTGCACGCCGGCCAGCGGCCCCATCTTCATCGTCAGGCCGAACCACCGCATTTGCGTCGGCGGCAAGGTGACGGTGTGCCGCTCGGTGGCCGGCTGTTCGCTGTTGTCTCCCTGCTTGATCCGTTCGACCACGACTTCGAGCGGGAGGTTCCCGTTCCGCGCCAATATCGCTTCTAGCGCCAGATAGTTGGTCGCCGGATCGTCTCTCACCTGGGTCGACTCGCCATTGATTTCAACGATGTTGTCGCCCGGCTTAAACTGATCGGTCTTGGCGGCCACGGTTCCGGGGATTACCGGCAGCGAGCTGTTCAACCGAGTGGTGGCGGCCATGACTACGCCGATGGTCGGCCGCAGATTCATCTGGTTCTTGGCCGCGTCCGGCTTGAAGACGACGTCGACGGTCTTGTCTTCGCCGATCGGCTCGACCTTGGCCGTGATGCCTTGCTCGATGTCTCCCAGAATGACCGCTACCTGCAAGTCCTTGAAGCGAGGCTTGCGGGTGCCCCCGATCTCGGTGATCTCGTCCCCAGGTTGCAGACCGGCCAACCAGGCGGGGTCGCCCGGCACGGTTTTGCCGATGATGCAGGGAACGTAATCCACTCCCATGGCAAAGGCGATCACCGCGAAGATGAAGGCGAAGATCATGTTCATGATCACGCCGGCGGAGATGATGCCCATCCGCTCCGGCACGCTCTGGGCCATATAGCTGCGGGGATCAAGGACGTAATCGTCCTCGGGATCGTAATCGGCCGGCAACGGCTGGCCTTTCTCGCGGGACTCCTGCGCCGCCTTGGCGCGGCGCATCGCTTCGGCCGCGCGGGCCGGATTGTCGTCCTGGCCGAGCATCTTCACGTAGCCGCCCAATGGCAGGATGCCGATGCCGTAGGTCGTTTCTCCCCAGATCTTCTTCCACAGCGAGCTAGGCAGCCGCACGGCGTACTTGCCGAAGCCGAGCTTCAGCGGCACGTCGAACCCGACGTAGAACTTCTCGCACTTCACGCCGCACAACTTGGCGATCATGAAGTGTCCCAGTTCGTGGACGAAAATTACGAAGCCCAAGCCAAGGGCCACCTGCGCAATGGTCCACCAGACCGAAAGCTGCAGAAACCACGGCAGAGCCGTCTCACCGATTAGCAACCAATCCACCGACCGACCTCCTGGCGGGCCCAACGATCAAGCCCGGTTAGTTGTTCCCAAGTGGGATGTGATT
The DNA here is from genome assembly GCA_040878585.1 of Pirellulales bacterium. Classification (GTDB taxonomy): domain Bacteria; phylum Planctomycetota; class Planctomycetia; order Pirellulales; family UBA7805; genus JBBDLY01. Next base: position 6,193 of record JBBDLY010000516.1, on the reverse strand, counting down.
CGAAATGATGCTGTGCCAGCACCGCCTTGGCGGCCGGTACAATCTCTGAAAATGGCAACTTGCGATCCAAAAATGCCGCCACGGCGGCCTCGTTCGCGCCGTTGACCACCGCTCCGCACGAGCCGCCTTGGCGAGCGACCTCCAAGCCCAACTCAATCGCCTCGAACCGCCGCAAGTCGGGTGGTTCGAATTCTAGCCGAAAAGCCTGCTCCCAATCCATCCGCCGCGCGACCCCCTCCAGTCGTTCGGGGTATGTCAGGGCATATTGGATCGGCAGCTTCATATCGGGCGGACTCAACTGAGCCAGCACCGAGCCGTCCACGTATTCTACCATCGAATGCACGATCGACTGAGGGTGAATCACCACGGAAATCTGCTCGGCCGCCAAATCGAACAGCCAGCGGGCCTCGACGATCTCCAGCGCCTTGTTCATCATAGTGGCGCTGTCGACCGTGATTTTGGGGCCCATTTCCCAGGTGGGGTGTGCCAACGCGTCTTCTACGGTGACCTCGCGGAGTTGTTCAAGTCCCCAGTCGCGGAAAGGCCCGCCACTGGCGGTTAGCACGATTTTGCGGATTTCCTCGCGCCGGCCCGCCTGCATCGCCTGAAACACCGCGCTATGCTCGCTGTCGACCGGCAATAGCATCGCTCCGGTCCGCGCCACGATCTCGCGAATCAGGGGACCGGCCATCACCAGCGGCTCCTTATTGGCCAGGGCGACCGTCTTGCCCGCCTCCAGTGCGGCTCGCACGCTCCTCAGCCCCGCAGCGCCGACGATGCCCGCCAATACGACGTCGACGCCGTCGGCGGCGACCGCCGCGTCGAGATGCTCCGCCCCGATCCGCAATTCACATCCGGCGGGCAAATCCGTCCAGTCATGATCGGCCGCGGCCAGCGGATCGGTGGCAATGACCAGGTCGGGACGAAACCGCCTGGCCTGCGAAGTCAATTGCTCCAAACTGCGGTGGGCCGATAGCACCCCCGCCCGCAAACGGCCGCCGGAAGCCGCGATTACCTCTAGCGCACTGGTACCAATGCTCCCGGTCGCGCCGAGGACGGCGATGTTCTTGGGGCTGATTGTGGTGCTGGAACTCATGCGAGTCGTATGGGTGGTGCGATTAGGGCGAACTTGCGCAGGCTGGCCATCGTAGTTTGAATAACCGGAATCCTCTACCGCAATTTCTCTCACACTGCGGTCGCCGGCGGCCGTAACATGGCCGGCTGCGAGCAAGTCATTGTATAATCAGAGGGAGCAGCGTAGGATGCCCTAGAACGGCTAATGCCGCAAGACCTGACAGCACGGCTATTACCGCAAGACCTGATAGCATAGAGGCTTGAGTCGCGAGGCAAGCGCCCCTCATTCCTTTAGTCTCAAGCCTCAAAGCCTACCGAAGAGCTTTTCATGGAAAATCGTTCCGAACAGTCCAGCAAGGGCGACAAACGTCCTAATATGTCCGGCAATCAGATCATGTTGTATCTGTTGCTGATCGGCGTCGGCACGCTGGTTGTCGCGCTGCTGTTGCAGAACAAGGCCGAGGTGCGGTTCTCGTACAGCGAGCTGGAGCGGCTAATTATCGCCAGCAACACAGAAAATCCTCCGTTGCAGCGGTACATCGACATCACCCCCGAGGACGAGAAGAGCAAGAAAAACAGCTATCGCTACAGCGAGATGAAAGACGTCGAGATCGACGACTTCCGCGTCACCGGTACGGTTCGGCAAACAGAGATTGAGATGGATCCGCACAACGGCCGCTGGGAACCGGTCGACGACGAGGCGAAATCCCGCGAGATCAACTTCTACGCCAATAAGAACGCCGGCGATGCCGTCTCCGCCGATATCAATCAACTGCTTAAAGAAAACAACATTCCGTTCGACTACTCCAGCGGCCCGACCGTCTGGGAACGATGGCTGCCGATGCTGCTCATCACCGGTCTGTTTATCCTGGTGCTGATCATTATGATGAAGCGTCTCGGCGGGGCCGGTTCGCCGATGGCATTCGGCCGCAGTCGCGGCAAACTGCACGCCCAAGAAGACCTTGGCGTTACGTTCGACGACGTGGCCGGCATCGACGAAGCGGTCGAGGAATTGCGCGAGGTGGTCGAGTTTCTCCGCTCGCCGGAAAAGTACCAGCGGCTGGGCGGACGCATCCCCAAGGGCGTATTGTTGGTCGGCCCGCCGGGCACCGGCAAGACATTGCTGGCCAAGTGCGTCGCCGGCGAGGCGGGCGTGCCGTTTTTCAGTCTTTCCGGCAGCGACTTTGTCGAGATGTTCGTCGGCGTCGGCGCGGCGCGAGTTCGCGACATGTTCCAACAGGCCGAACAGAAATCTCCCTGCATCATCTTCATCGACGAATTGGACGCACTGGGCAAAACCCGCGGCAGCAGCGTCGTCGGCGGACACGACGAGCGCGAGCAGACGCTCAACGCGTTGCTGGTGGAAATGGACGGATTCGAGTCGACCAGCGGCATTATCGTGCTGGCCGGCACTAATCGACCCGAGACGCTCGACCCGGCGCTGATGCGCCCCGGACGGTTCGATCGCCACGTGCTAGTCGACCGGCCCGACGTCCGAGGGCGCGAGCGGATTCTGCAAGTCCACGTCAAGAACGTCAAGTTGGGCGACGACGTCGACCTGAAGAAGGTGGCTGCCATCACCAGTGGCTTCGTCGGCGCGGATCTGGCCAACCTGGTCAACGAAGCAGCGCTGCTGGCAGCTCGCAACAACAAGAATGCCGTCGGCATGGACGAGTTCAACGACGGAGTGGAACGCGTCACCGCCGGCTTGGAGAAAAAACAGCGGATCATCCACGAGGACGAAAAGCAACGGATCGCCTACCACGAAGCGGGGCATGCGCTGGTCGCCTACAGCCTGCCGAATACCGATCCGGTCCACAAGGTGTCGATCATCCCCCGCGGTCTGGCGGCGCTCGGCTACACGATGCAGCGGCCCGAGGAAGATCGCTACCTGATGACCCAGGCCGACCTGGAATCGCGGATTCAAGTGCTGCTGGCCGGCACGCTGGCCGAGGAGATGATCTTCGAGGACATCTCCACCGGCGCGCAAAACGACTTGGAGCGGGCCAGCGCGATCGCCCGCAGCATGGTGATGGAATTCGGCATGAGCCGGATGGGGCGGGTAAACTTCCGCGAGAGCGGCCGAAGTGCATTTATCGCCGGCGGCGAAGGCCACCGCGAGCAGCATCATAGTGAGCAGACCGCCCGCGAGATCGATGAAGAGGTTAACCGCATCATCAATACGCTGCTGGAAAAGTCGCGTCGCGTGCTGGAAACTCGCAAAGCGTCGCTGATCGCGCTGTCGCAGCGGCTGATCGAGCGCGAGACGATCCTCTCCGAGGAGTTGCGCGAGATCATCGAGGAAACGCTCCCCAGCCCCAAGATCGTCCCCGGTACGGAAGAACAACGGTCGGGAATGAAAAAACCCGTCAGCGATGTTGCCCTGCAGGACAAGTCGGACGACGTGGCCGAGGCGTGACGTTTGGATTTGTTATTTGTTATTGCCTATTTGTTATTGAATTACGATGCTCCAGGCCAATAACAAATAAGCAATAACAAATAGCACATAACAAGTCCCCCATGCGCATTCTCACCTATAACATCCATAAAGGGATTGGCGGGCGGGACCGGCGATATCGCTTGCAGCGGGTGCTCGACTGCCTGGCGCATGAATCGCCCGACATCGTTTGCCTACAGGAAGTGGACCGCGGCGTGCCACGTTCTTCCCGCGACGATCAACCGAAACTTTTGCGGGAGGCGTTCGAGGCGGCCGACTGGCTGTTTCAGTTAAACGTGCATCTGAAGGTGGGGGGCTACGGCAATCTGCTGCTGTCGAAGTGGCCGATCAAGCGGTCGCATCAGATCTCGTTGCGACGCGGTATTCGCAAGGCCCGCGGCGCCCAGTTGGCGGTGATCGACACGCCCGCCGGCTTGTTGCACGTGGCGAACGTTCATCTCGGACTGAGCGAACGGGAGCGCCACTGGCAAGTACACCGACTGCTGGAGCACCGGCTGTTTCTCGAATCGGCCGAGTTGCCGACAATCTGCATCGGCGACACCAACGACTGGCGCAACACGCTCATCTCCGGGCCGTTCGCCAAGGAAGGGTTTCAACAGGCGACCGCGCCGAGCGACAAGTTCCGCACCTTCCCCTCCTGGCTGCCGGTCGGGGCGCTGGACAAGCTCTACTTCCGCGGCGCGGTGGAGATCGAACACGTCCGCGTCCCCAACACCAAATTGTCTCGCACCGCCAGCGACCACCGCCCGCTGGTGGCGGACTTTACGCTTGGTAGCTGAACTGGCCACAATTCAGTAGCAGTAGAGGCGTGCATCCGCTATAGGACTTCGGAACTCTGGCGAATGCCGCTACCAAACGAAAAGTCTAGTAACGTCACACTTCGTTGCGGAAAACAAGCTTGCCCCGTACAATTTCGACATACGGGGAGCGTCCAGTTGCGTAAACGGATTTTGTGAGACAGCAATGCCAAACATTCGTATCTTCCGGGCTCGAATCGACATCGGTGACGAAGTGAGCGGACTCGTCTTTAGCTACGGATCGATCGATGAAGTCGACGAGCAGCTAGGTGGTGAGCGTTTGCGCGTTTGGCAATTGGAGCGATTCTACGTGGAAACCCCGGAGGGGTATGAACTCTGCGAAGTTGACGGAATAAGGTATGTTAAAGATCCGCGTGAAGGAGACAATGTCTACATGCGCGCGGCGCGTGTTGTGTCGCGGGTTTGGCAAAACGACTCGGGGTTTCGCATCGTGCCATCGACTCTTTACGATTCGCTCGATCAAGAAGAATCACCTTAGAGGCGTAGCACGATGGAGTTCGAGTGGGATGGGGACAAGGCAGCAAACAATCTGGCGAAGCACGGCGTTGCGTTCTCGGAGGCGTCAACGGTGTTCTTCGATCCCTTGTCGCTGACTCAATACGACCCGGATCATTCTGACGACGAAGATCGGTACATTACCATGGGAGTGTCGGCCGAAGGAAAATTGTTGCTGGTTTCTCATACGGACCGCGAGAACCGTATTCGTATTATCAGCGCGCGAAGAGCGTCACGCCGAGACAGAAAGGCCTATGAAAATGAGCAATGACAAAGAAACAGATGACGAACTGCGTCCGGAATATGAAGAAGGCTTCTGGGAGGGTGCTGTTCGAGGCAAGTATGCCAATCGGATCGCGCCAACTACTTCCGTCGTCCGTCTTGCGCCTGATGTCGCCGCGAGCTTTAAGGGTGAGGAATCGGTAAACGACCTATTACGCACGATTCTTCGAGCGATGAACGACAAGAACCCCCAGGTCGTCGATCCTATGCCCGAGGACGTGGGGCAGTTTTTTCGTGATTCCGATATTCTAGAGGTCCGCTAGGCAACCAATGCACCAATACCTCGACCTGATGCAGACCGTGCTCAACCACGGCACGCCCAAGGATGATCGCACCGGCACCGGTACGCTGAGCATCTTCGGGCATCAGATGCGGTTCGACCTGAGTAAAGGCTTCCCGCTGGTCACCACCAAGAAGGTCCATCTGCGAAGCATCATTCATGAACTGTTGTGGTTCCTCCGCGGCGAGACGAACATTGCGTACCTGCACGACCACAAGGTGACCATCTGGGACGAATGGGCCGATGAAACCGGCGACCTGGGGCCGGTCTACGGTTATCAATGGCGCAACTGGCCGACGCCCGACGGCGGGCACGTCGATCAGATCGCCCAGTTGATCGAGCAGATCAAGTCCGACCCCGACTCGCGACGGTTGATCGTCAGCGCCTGGAACGTGGCCGACCTGCCGCGGATGGCCCTGGCGCCGTGCCATCTGTTGTTCCAGTTCTACGTGGCCGACGGCCGCCTGAGCCTGCAACTTTATCAGCGCAGCGCCGACATCTTTCTTGGCGTGCCGTTCAACATCGCCAGCTACGCGCTGCTCTGCCTGATGGTTGCCCAAGTGTGCGGACTGGCCCCCGGCGAGTTTATTCACACCTTTGGAGACGCCCATCTGTACAATAACCATCTCGACCAGGTCCGCCTGCAACTGTCGCGCGAACCGCGGCCCCTGCCGACGATGAAACTCAACCCCGAGGTGAGCGACATCTTCGCCTTCCGCTACGAAGACTTCGAGCTAACCAACTACGACCCACATCCGAGAATTCCCGCGCCGGTGGCCGTCTAAC
>JBBDLY010000515.1:0-1886 GCA_040878585.1 Pirellulales bacterium | reverse complement strand
TAACTAGTGTCTGTCAGTAAAGCATTTCGCTCGTAAGAAAAAGGGGAATTCACACGTCGCTGGGGTTGAAGATTTGGGTTGGTTGTGCGATCAACCGGGGAGTTCTTGAAATTCCCATCCAATCTTCACTCGCAAGGAGGCCCGACGAGCATGCGAATTCCCCATCAAGAGCAACTGCAACTGGATGCCACTCCGATCACCGAGCTCGCGCTCGACACCGAATGCCGTGACCGGATGATTCCGATTCTCCGCGGCTTGCAGCATCTGTATTCGCAACCGCACGTTCGCGATCAAGCACTGGACCTAATCGCCCTGGATGTGCTCCAAGACGCCGCTCCCGATCAAGGCCGCGAAGGTCTCACGTTGTGGCAAATCTTCGTTCTGGCAGCGGTTCGGCTGGGAGCCAACGTCACCTACGATCACTTGCACTACTTGGCTGCTAATGATCGCAACTTGCGAGCCATGATGCAAGTCGGCGAGTGGAGCGAAGAGAGCTTCACCTGGCATCGCATCCGTGACAATCTCTGCCTCGTCCGTCCCGAAACCATCGAAAAAATCAACCAACTGGTGGTCGAGGAAGGTCATCGCCTGCACCCAGAAGCCGCCGAGTACGTGCGTGGCGATACGTTTGTTGCCGAGACCAATGTCCACTATCCGACCGAATCCGGTTTGCTCCTCGATGGCCTGACGAAGATCTGCAACTTGGCCCCACAACTGGCCGAGGCTATCGGCACGGGCGGATGGCGGCAAAGCCAATCGTTGCTCAAAAAGGCCAAACGTGCTGCGCGTACGATCGGCCGTATCAAGCAAGGCCGCAACTACCAGCAGCGGTTGCAAGCCGCTTATGAAGGACTGTTTCACTTTGTGGACCGGTTGCTGCCGCGACTCGAATCGCTGCTGGATCAGGCGTTGGGCAACTTGCCCTATGATGCCAATGGCTTGCTGCCCAACTGCGAAGCGACCGCGTTATATGAGCAATTGATCTATTGGCACAGCGTTACCGAGCATGTGCGCGGCACGGCCTATCGCCGCGTGGTGTTGCGCGAAAAAGTTCCAAACGTCGACAAGCTGTTCAGTCTGTTCGAGCCGGATACGGAGTTGATCATCCGTGGCAAGGCCGGTTCGCCGGTCGAGTTCGGCCACAAGGTAATGGTGATTGAAGACGCCGCGGGTTTCATTTGTCACTGGAAGGTGTTGCCGATCGGCGCGGATGAGCGCGACATGTTGATCCCCGAACTCAAGGTTCTGCAAGCGCGTCTTCGTCAGCGTATTCAGCGTGCTTCCTTCGATCGTGGTTTTCACTCGCCCGAGAATCAAACTGAACTGGCGAAGATCATTCCGCACCCTTGCCTTCCCAAGCCGGGCGTGCGTCAGGGCGCCGTGCAACAGGTTTCGGCAACCGTCGAGTTTCGCACATCGAGGCGTCAGCACAGCGGAATTAAATCGGCGATCGGTGCCTTGCAAAGCGGCAACGGCTTGGCACGTTGCCGCGATCACTCGCAAGCCGGTTATGCACGCTACATCGGCTTGGGCATCTTGGGCCGCAATGTTCTGTTGCTGGGAAAGTTGCTCTTGGCGGCAGAGCATCCCCGCTGTGCCGCTGCCATCAGCTTGCGCGGCGCGCGAACTGCTTGACAATCGAAGCGCTACTCAGCGCAGCCCGTCGCAGTTGTATCTGCGTTCGCTGCTGCGCCCACGCTCCAAAATTGCACCCAAAAAGTCATTGCGGCTCCGCCAAATCAAATCTTCGCGGCTAAAACCTAACGACTCAACGCTGCACGCCCACAAAACTCAACGCAAAACAACCGAAACGCCACTTTCCCGACGGGCACTAGCTAGTGTCTGTCCTGAAAGTGTTGTTATTCGGGGGATTTCGTTGGGAGATT
>JBBDLY010000514.1:0-11069 GCA_040878585.1 Pirellulales bacterium | reverse complement strand
GATAATGAAATATGCCAAGGAGGTGTAGATCACGGTCTTGGCCCAGGCGGGCGCTTTTTCGTCTTGTGCGGCGTAGTAGAGCCAAAGCGTCTTCTCGACCAACTCCTTTCCCGCCACCCGGGCGAACCGCATCAGTTTGCGCCAATAGCGGGTATCGGAATAGCCGCGGGCAAGTTCTTCCTCGGCTAAGGAAATGGCCGCCAAGTCGGGTTCGGCGAAGTTTGGATAATCAGCCGTGCTGTCATAGTCGTTCATAATGCCACCTGAATCGGAATGCAGAAGGAAAGCACTTCCATTGTACGCATCGGAGGCGTCAGATTCTAAGCACGAATGTGAAACAGGCCGCTGGAGCTGGTTGCTCAAGCGGCCTGTTCGCATTCGTTTGTTCCGCGTAGACGAATTGCCGCCTACTTCAATCGGACCGGCTCGGGCGTGCCGGAGTCGGCGGTTTCGGTGGCTTGCTCGCCTTTGTCGTAGTTGGCCCGTTGGGCGACCTTGCCGTCGGACTTCCACCAGATCCACTGCCCCGTGGCCTTGCCGGCGGTGTACTGGCCTTGAATCGACTTCAGTCCGTTGTCGTGCCACCAAGTCCAATCTCCGTCTTGCAGGCCTTGGGTATACTCCCCCGTTAGGGCTTTCTGACCGTTAGGATGCCACCAGGTAAACGAGCCGACCGGCACGTCGAAGCGATACTCGCCCCGCATCCGTTCCTGGCCGTTGGGGTGCCACGACGTCCACGTGCCATGCTTTTCGTCGCGGCCCTTGGTCATAAACGGAGCGACATCGCAGACCCACCAGTCGTCGGCGCCGCTGGGAACCTGCTGTGCGTGCAAATACATGCCGGCCGACTTTTGCGAACCGTCGTCGAACAATTCCTTTTGCAGACCGAGCCGGCGGCCCTTGATGTAGGTGTCCTTGCCGACCTGCTCGCCCCCTTCGCGCCACTCGGCAAGCTCGCCATCGATCTCGCCGTCGCTGTACTCCATTTCCCGCATCTTTTGCCCGTCGGGATACCACCAGGTCCAGATGCCGTGGCGTTTGCCGTTTTCGTAATAGAACTCGCTGACGGTCCGCTTGCTGCTGTCGTAGATGGTCCACGCGCCGTGCAGTTCGCCATGGCGGAACTGGGCTTGCGATACGAACGGCCCGGTGAACTTATTGTAGGGAAGTCCCTGTAGCATCGTTACTTCGCCTGGAAAGAACCAACCGACCCATTCGCCGTGGCGTTTGCCGTGGTCATATTCCCCTTCGGCGATCACGTTGCCTTTAATGTCCCACATTTTCCAGGATCCGTGATTGATGTAGTTCTGTTGATCGTCCTGGATTACGTGACGTTCGAGCTTGGTCGTGCCGTCGGGGAACCGTTCGCGAATTAACTCCGCTTCGACCTGCGGCTCGGCGCCATTCTCGACCGCGACCGGTTCCTCCACGACCGCGGCGGCTTCTTCCTCGACCGGCAGCTTGGCGGGTTCCAGGGTCTCGTCGTTCTCCTCGATGACCAATTCCTCGGCCAATCGAGCCGGTGCCAGCGGCTGAACGTCAACCAGTTCGCTTCCCTCGTTGAACGAGACGGTGGCGATCGGCGGCGGGCCGAAGGACGTAATCAACGGCGACGACGCCTCTTCCGCACTGGCAACCGTCCAATGGCAGCAGGCGGCGAACGTGGCGGTTAGGATCAAATGGCGGTTCATGGATCAACTCCTGATCGACTTCGCTGGACGGCGATGGTTTCGCGGTCGATGAATGGCTGGGGAATTGGCGCAATCGTACCCGCTGGCACGACCCGCGCATTCACTACATCTTCAACATCGGCGGACGGCGGTGCCGACTTTACCGGTTTTGTGGGCAATTTAGCTGGGACGCGAAGAATGGCTCGCTTGCGGATGACAGTTTTGCTTGACGAACCGCCGCCGACAGCAAAGGATAGTAATTGGGCCATGCTCCGCGAGGTAACCCCGCCTCGCTTTTCGTAAGTTTTTTCCGCGGCGAGCCGCCCTGAACCACTCATCTTTCCAATCACCGCAATTGCTTGGAGTCTTCGGCATGCGTACTTGCAAACCTAATAAGCAAGCCCTTCACTACACCCTCGTTCCAGCGATGGCAGCAGTCTGTCTGCTGTCTGGCATGCTGGCCGTGGCGGCCGCCCAGGAGCCGTCGCCCGCGGAACCGGCCGTCGAAGCCGAGACATTGTTGCCGGAAGCGGAGAATCCCGATTCGCTCCAGGCGATGACCAACAAGTATCCGCAGATTGCGGAAGCGGTTAAGAAGTTCGAAGCGCGTCAGTTCGACGAGGCGCTCGCGCTGACGGAAGCCGCCGCCGACGCCCACCCCGAATTGCCCCCTGGCGAAACCGTGATGGCCAGCCTGCACTTTGCCGCACGCGACCTGCCCGGGGCGATTCGCATGCTGGACAAGGCGGTTCAGAACCATCCGGGTGAGCCATCGGCGTATTTGGATCTAGGCAACATTGCCATCCTGCAGAACCGCCTCACCGACGCGACGTTGTTGTTCGAAAAGACCGCCGAGGTGCTCGAAACGTTTGACGACAACGCGGATCGCAAGCGGAAGGCCGCCGATCGACTGTTGAAAGGCTGGGCCTCGCTGGCGGAACGAAAGGAACAGTGGGCCGACGCCGAAACCCACCTCTCCGCGTTGGCGGCGAGCGAACCTGACGCCGCCGACGTCCAGGTACGACTTGCCCGCGCGATGTTCCGCAACAAGAAGTATAAGCCGGCCTATGAGATGATGCAGGCGAGCGCCGCGGTCAAAGAAGCCGGCGTATCGCCGGAACTGGCCATGGCCCAGTTCTATTCCGAGATGCAAGACGACGAAAGCGCCCGCAAATGGATCGACTATGCCATCCGCCAACAACCTGAGAATCTGCAAGTCCGTCTGGGAGCGGTGCAGTGGCATTGGCAGCGAGGCAACGCGGAAGACGTTAAAAAGCACGTCATGAAGGCGGTGGATATCGATCCCACCTCGATGCCGGCTCGCATGCTGTATGGCATGTACGCGCATTATGCCGGCGACCTGCCAACGGCGGCCACGCAATTCGAGGCCGTCTTGACCCGTTCGCCCACCGATTTTGCCGCCCGAAACAACCTGGCCATGGTGCTGGCCGATCGGGCGCAGGCCGATTCGCTCATCCGAGCGAAAAGGATGGCGGAGGAGAATCTCCAGGCGGCCGGCAACAACACCGTCGCCGCGGGCACGCTCGGATGGGCGCACTACAAACTGGGGCAATTCGAGGAAGCCGCCAAATTGATGCAGGCGGTCGCCCAAGCGGGCGGATTGAACAATCGCAACAACATCTATTTCATGGCCCGCGTCGCCGACCGCGCCGGTCAACGCGAGCAAGCCGTCGAACTGCTCAAACAAGTGCTCGATCAGCCGCAGTTGTTCGAGATGCGCGGCGCCGCCGAGAAATGGCTGCAATCGATCGAGCCTCAAGACTGACAGGCTAGAAGTCGAGATGTTCCGGCAGCACGATTTCCGATTCTTCCGCCAGGGCGGCTCGCTCGATCACTTCCATTAGTTCGGCCACATTGGCGGGCCAATGGTAGCTGTTGAGGATTTTCAGCGTCTCGGGAAGAAATCGCTTGTGCCGGATGCCGAATTCTTCGCAAACACGTTGCATGAAATAGTCCGCCAGCGGCGGGACGTCCTCGCGCCGTCTGGCCAGTGGCTCGATTCGCAGCGAGACTTCGTCGAGCAACGTGTATAGCTCCGGGATCAGGCGGCGATCGAGCACCTCTTTTTGCAGATCGACGCGGGTCGACGACACAACGCGAAATTCAACCTCGACCGGTCTGCGTCCGCCGACGGGAATGACCCTGTTGTCGTGCAGCACCGCCAGCAGCGACTTTTGCAGTTCCGCCGGCAAGGCGTCGATCCGGCCGAGAAACAACGTACCGCCGTGTGCCGCCCGCAAGGCGCCCAAGCCGGGCGCTTTCGCGCCGGCAAAGGCGCCCGCTTCGTGACCAAACATTTGCGCGGCGAATACTTGTTCGGTAAGTTGGGAACAGTCGATCGGCACGAAGGGGGCGGCGGCTCGGGGGCTGGCGTCGTGAATGCGATGAGCCAGAAAGCGCTTACCGGCCCCGGCCGGCCCGGTAATCATCACGTTGTAACGGTAGCGAGCGACCTGCGCCACTCGGCAGCGCATCGCTTCGGCGTAGGCGGACGTGCCCACGATCGTTTCCGCCTTGGCGTCCATGGTGATTGATCCGAGAGGAATGCTCCGTACCCCTGTATCCTAAAGGTTCGACAAAGAATGGAAAACGGCACGACCGCCGGTCGTGCCGTTTTCCTGATTTAAGGGACAACAGTGGGGACTAGAAGCGGAGGCGAATGCCGCCCCATTCACCGCCAATCTGGAACACGCCGCCCGTTTGAGGCCGAGGGCTTCGATCCCAGCCTCCGCCTGGGTGAACGACCACGCCGCCGTGCCCGTGCCCGTGCCCATGTCCGTGTCCATAACCATGCCCGTGCCGCACAACGTGACCATGCCCGTGCCGCCCGCGGTGGACATGCTTGGCTCGCGCCCGCAGCAGTTGCTCCGCCCGGATGGCGTCGGCCACATGGCCGGCGGCATGATCCAATTCGGAGTATCTGCCAGTCAGGATGAAGGTGCGGACGTCAATCTGTCCCAACTCGAGATACTGCTTCGCCCGGTTGCTGTCGAGGTCGCGGCTGGCGACACGCAGTACTCCCAGTGCCCGGTTGGCATACAGACGCGCCAAGGCCGGCGCGCGTCGGGCCCGGTATGCCTTCTCCATGGCCTCCAAAGCGTGGATCATGTGCGTCTCCGCGGCGAATCCGTGCCGTTCGCCGCGGTGCCCATAATGACCGTGGGCGGCGGTGGCTGGGGCGACGGCAAGTCCGACCCCACCGGCGACGATGGTCGTCAACAAGACAATACGAAGGTTGCGAGGAAACATGGGTCTTCTCCTGTTTGCAAGTAGTGATTGCCAGAGCGAACGGCACTGGCGTGCTTCGCAAGTCACTAATAGCGACCGGCGTGCCAACTCGGCCGGAGGGGACCTATGATAAGATGCAAGCTATTTTATATCAACGACTTAAAGATAATGCTGTCGATAGGCGAGATGCAGTTTTGAGGACGAAATCGCCCAGCGTGCGTCGTCGACTTGATGGCGCTGCTATCGTTTCGACAACAGCACTTGGGTTAGATTGCGTTGCGCAGCGACATCGTTTGAGGCAGAGAAGTTGCCAGATGTTGGACCAGGCGACGCCAACTTTGTGGCGAGCCGGGTGTTAAGCGGCCGAGCACCCGTGGCGCCTGGGCGCCGGTAGTGCCTGGGTGATTAGCTGGAACTTGCTCCAAGTGCAGCAACGCCAACAGCGCCGCGCAGACGCCTTCCAGCACGTCATCGGAGTAGCCCATGCCGGCACAGCGGGTCCAAGTCGGCTGGAAATCGTGCTCGCTTGCGACTCGCAAGGCAATTTCGCGAAGCAGCATGCCGTTGGCCTGGCCGCCGCCGGACAGGAGAACCTCGTCGATCGGCGGATCGCGCGGCACATGCCGCTCGACGGCCCGGGCCACCGATTCGGCGATGAAGTGGGTGGCGGTGCATAGCAGATCGCGAACCGACCACCCGGAGGCGACCGCCATCCGGATCGACTCGTTCAGCTCGGCCTCGGGCTTTACGCCCAGTGGGTACCATCTTGGCGGCGGCTCTTGAAAATAGGGAGCGGAAAGCCAGTGGTCGATCAGATCGGGAATCTTGCGACCCTGAACGGCCAGCGAACCGCCCGGATCGTAGGGATACTGGCCGTTGGTAAGCTGCCGCGCCAGCCGATCGGTGAGCACCGTGCCGGGCCCCACGTCGAACGAGAGGATGGAACCGGCGGCCCGCGGCAGCGCAGCGGGCGGAAGGTAGGTCAGCCTGGTAGTACGACCGAGATCAAGCAGCAGCCGGGTTTTGTGCAAACTGCGAAATAGCATCCAGTATGGCAGGGCGAGTAAAGGTCCACCCTGTCCCCCGCCGGCCAGATCTCGCTTTGCAAAGGCATCGATGCAATTCAAACCGGTGCGTTCGGCCAGCCAGGCGGCGTCGCAGATGCACTCATATCCGGCAGCGGCACCCGGCTCGAAGAACCACAGACCAGGGTCGACCACGCCAATTGCCAGGATGCCCTCGGCAGGCAAGTTTGCCTCGGCGAGCATGGCGTTGATCAATTCCGCTGCGGCGTTGGCGATGTGCTTGGCCAGTGTGGCATGTTCGGCGGCGTGAACCGCGCCGCTATTTCGCAATCGACGAAACAAAGCCGGCACATCGTCGGTCAATTCAGCACTGCCGCTGACCAGCAAATCGACGCTCGACTCCAAACCATTCGCTTCGGCGGCCACAACGGCGCCTTGAATACGGCCACAGTCGCTGCTGACGCGCAACCCGGCGATTCGCAAGCGAGTCGCGTCGGCGAGCCGCTTGCGGTCGAGCGTCACCGCAACTTGCGGCGGCTGGGTTGCCGTGAGCGACAATTTGGAACCGCTCGCAGGCAACGGTCTCAACGGTTTTGCCGCGGCGGGTCGTCCTTGGCCCATCGCCCCATTCTCCGCGGATTCAAGGGATTGCTCGGAGCGGTAGTCCCAACTGGCGAATGTTGCCAATTAGGCCACCATCTTCACTTCTTGGGCGGCCAGAACGCCAGCGACGAACTCCTCGAAGATTCGCTGATCGAGGGCCGTGGCGGATGCATTCTCAGGATGAAATTGCGTTCCGAAGGCGAACCAATCTTCCTGGATGCTTTCGATTGCCTCGATCACGCCGTCGGGGCTGGTGGCGCTCACCTTGAACCCGGCGGCGACTTCGTCGATCGCCATATGATGCAAACTATTTACACGCACTTCGCCGTCGCCGTAGATGCGTTCCATCAGCGTGCCCGGTACAACCAGTAGACCGTGCCGATGCGAGGCGTCGATCGCGTCGCGGTGCGGCAATGCCTTGGGGAGATCCTCGGGAATATGCAAAAACAGGTTGCCTCCTTGCGAGACGTTGAGCAACTGCATCCCAACACCGATGCCGAACACAGGCTTGCGCAATTCAGCGAGTTGCTTGATTAACGCCCGGTCGAAGTCTTCACGCCGATCCGCCAGGCAGCGGACGGAGGGATGCATCATGCAGCCGTCCCGGTTGGGATTCAGATCGGCGCCGCCGACCATCACGAAGCCATCGACCATTTCCGCGATGTGGCGTATGTCCGCCGCATCCCGGGTTGGTGGGAAAATCGCCGGCACTCCGCCGGCATCGGTCACCGAATCGAAGTAGCCTTCGGCAAGATAGGCGAAACCGGGTGCATCCTTAGTAGCGTTACGAAAATCGGCGTTTATTCCAATCAACGGCTTGCGAGACATCATTCCATTCCCCTTGGCACGTCCTGTGCCGGTCCTAGTGATGAAAACACCGGAGACCAAGTAAAGCGGGAAGTCGACAGAGAAGTCGGAACGGACGACCGAAGGAATGGCTGCACAGCGCCGTGGCCGCATGAAGCCGACGCATCAACCTAATTCGATTGACGTTCAGCGACATCGAATGGGGAGCGAAAACTCCCGATCGCGACACAACAATTGCGTAAGCCCACCCAGGTGGAATCAGATCCTACCTCGTGGCGACTTTCAGATCGCTAGGCTTAGTCTCCCCAAATGTCGTGTGCCGCGTCTCCTTGAGAAAAAGGAATGCAAATCACAAGCGAGTGTGAAACATGCGGCGACCATTCGCAATAGGGCACTGTATTTTTGGCGGCGCGAAGTGCTATCATACCACATATGGTAGGTCAAGCGGGCGTCTTGAACAATTCAGAAGAGTGGTGAACCGCCAGCCTTGCTGGAACGAGCTGAATGCCAGTTCGCGTTTTTTACGGGTGCCTCCGCAACGCTTTACGAATCGTGGCGTAACAAGGTAAGTTAAAGGCTTATCACACACTTACCCGGTTTAGGCCGTAAACAATATGCATTATCGCAACGTCTGCCTCGAATCGTTCGGATACACGTTGCCGGATGAGATCGTCACTTCCGAGGAAATCGAACAACGACTGGAACCGCTCTATTCCCGGTTGCGGCTACCGCCTGGACGTCTGGAGCTGATGACCGGCATCCGTCAGCGGCGCGTGTGGCCAGACGGCATGTTGCCCAGCGAGATGAGCATCGTCAGCGGGCGGCAAGCCATCGTCGACGCGGGCGTCGATCCGGCGGAGATTGGCGCGCTGGTCCATGCCAGCGTCTGCCGCGACCATCTGGAGCCGGCCACCGCCTGCAGTGTGCATCATGCCTTGGGGTTGCCGGAGGCGTGCCAAATCTTCGATCTTAGCAACGCCTGCCTGGGATTGATCAACGGGGCATTGCTGGTCGCCAACATGATCGAGTTGGGCCAGATCCGGGCCGGACTGGTGGTCGGTACCGAACATAGCCGCCCCTTGATGGAGACCACGATACGCTCGCTCAACAACGACCCCTCGCTAACGCGCAACAGCATCAAGCGGGCGGTCGCGTCGTTGACCATCGGCAGCGGCAGTGCAGCGATACTCCTTACCGATCGCGAACTGAGCCAAACCGACAATCGGCTTGTCGCGGCCGCTGCGACGGCGCATACCGCGCATCATCGGCTTTGTCATAGCGGCCGTGATGAAGCGGTCGGCGACGGCATGGCGCCGCTGATGGAAACCGACAGCGAACAGCTCATGCAGCACGGCATCGCCGCCGGGGTTGCCAACTTCGAGCGATTCCTGGCCAACGCCGGTTGGCAGCGCGACGACTTGCACAAAACGGTTTGCCACCAGGTGGGAGCGGCCCATCGCAAGCAGATGTTGGAATCGCTCGGACTCGACGTCGAGCGCGATTTCGCCACCTTTCCCTGGCTGGGCAACACCGGTTCGGTGGCGTTGCCCATTACCTTGGCGAGAGCCGTGGAATCAGGTCATATCCAACCGGCAGAGAACGTCGGCTTGCTCGGCATCGGTTCGGGCATCAACTGCGTGATGCTGGCGGTCCGCTGGCAGCGGAGCTTGGCGCCGACAAAGTCTTTAACCCAGCAGGCGCCCGCTGAACCGGTCGAGGTCGCCCCGTAAATGAGCTACTTGGCGCTGGCGGCCATCGTGCTCTGCACCGCCGCCAGCGGCACGCAGGCATCGCCGTCATGGGCCAGTGCGGCGACCGAACCTGGCTGACGCGTCGCTTGCAGTGCGCCGTCGGCTCGGGCCAATAGCGACTCGGCGTTGTCGCTGGGCAAGTATTCGGCCAGACCGAGCCGAATCGAGAGCGTGATTTCTTCATCGTCCAGCGGTAGACGGCAGGCTGAGATGGCATCGAATACCCGCGATGCGATCACCCTCGCTCCGCCGAGCGGTGTGCCGGGCAACATCGCGGCGAACGTCGCCTTGCCATAGTTGGTAACCTGATCCATTTCGCGGAAGGCCGAGCCGAGGAACTCGCCGACCGTTTTCATTACCTGCAGCGACAACTCCTGCCCGAAGCGAGCTTCGACATCCTGGTAGTTGGAGATCTCCACGAGCATGATCGATAAATTGCCGTTGAAGCGGTGGCATTCGGCGACTCGGCGTTTCAGGTCGGAACGGAACTGACTCTGCGACGGCACGATGCGGCGGGCGTCTTCTTGCGGCTCTTGCTGGGGCGGGTTAGCCTCGGTGCGCGTTTCAGGCTGCTTCAGATCGGAAATCGGCCGCGACTTCTCGCCATCGTGATAGGAGGCGCAGTTGCGGCCGGCTTGCTTGGAAAAGTAAAGCGCCTCGTCAGCCCGGCGAATGAGCGACGCAGGATCGTCGCTCGGCAAGATTTCGGCCAACCCTTCGCTGGCGGTCACCTTCAGGTCCTTATCATTAAAGCGGACCGTGACCCCCTCGATGGCGCGCCGCGCGCGCTCCGCGCCGACGGCGCCCTCGGCGACAGTCGTGTCGGGCATGACGATCGCGAACTCCTCGCCCCCATAGCGGCACACGATGTCCATGTCGCGCATCGCATGCAGCAGCGCGGCGGCGACCTGGCGAAGCACCTCGTCGCCGGCCTGGTGGCCGTGCGTGTCGTTGAAGGCTTTGAAGTGGTCGACGTCGAGCAGCACCAGGCAGTGCGGCCGTCCGCGGCGCTGCCACTCGGCGTAGCGACGCGCCAAGGCGTCGTCGAATCCGCGGCGATTGGTGAGATTCGTAAGCTGATCCGTGCGCGCGTCCAAGGCGTGCGTTTCGAGTTCCTTGGCCTGGGCCGCCAGTCGATGTTCGGCGTTGTGCAACTGCGATTGCAACTGCTCGTTGGCGCTGATCAACTGTGCCAAACTGGCGAGTACCACCTGTTCCGACTGCGTGGCGCCGCCGTCGCCGCCGCACTCCAGTTCTTGATTGATCCGCAGCACCTGAATGTGATGCTCTCCCACGTCCGCGGCGACACTGTTGGCCAACTCCTGCAACCGCTCCAGCGATTCTCGGGCCTGGTCTTTCAGCCGTTCGGCGTCCTCGGTGCGCATCGGAACGCGGCTGCGCAACCACCAGCCGAGTACTCCACCCAATGCCAGCACCGTTGCGGCGATGGCCGTATTCAAGAGAACCGCTATCACAGAGGCTGCGTCAAGTGCCATGATTATCACATTCTACTGGGCTTCATTCTCAGGACTATTCCACCGCGGGTGATGAACCGCATCCATCGCTCCGTTAGGTTTCAGTCCCACGCACGAAGCGGGGCGCCGTTGTCGGAACGTCGCGGTAGCGGCTCGTCTGGAAACTATAGGTTGCCGCCGCAAGGGGTCAATTCAAAACGCCGTAGCCTAGTAGGCCATGCGTTAGAGCGCATCGCAAATCCCTCGTCCGTACTGGGTTAACCGTCAATGCTGGATAACGAGGCATTGTCGGTACGTTTCCTTGCGACGTGGCATGCGCGCCATTCGTGCGGATTATCCGCGTTGCGATCGAATGCAGCATCTCGTCGCGCGGCAGCGATTGTAACGACGCGGCCCATTGCCGCCGCGGAACGGGGTCGCAGAAGCGAAAGCAGCGGCCTACTCGCTGGTCGCCAGCACGATTTGTTCGTCGCCGACTTGGCAATAGAC